>CBDUWK010000308.1:0-3843 GCA_965370905.1 uncultured bacterium
GAGTGTCTGGAGTTCTGACTTGTTCTATTTCTTTCTTACTTATCTGTGCTAACAATTATTTTCTATTTTTCTCTGGAGGTCTCGCCCTCATAGTGATCAATGTTATAGGTATCTCAGTAGTCATTTGGTGGATACTGCTGGGAATCAATTGTATGTATTTTTACGTGGGTTACGGTTACAGGATTGGGAAGCTCGATTATAACCCAGTTACGTTCCTGACCCCTGGCGCCGCCACCGCGTCCTCCGAAGCCACCGCTCTGTCGGCCAAATCCAGCGCCTGCACCCATTGATGCTTGCCATCCCTCGCCTTTGCCCCAATTTTCAGAGGATGTTATGCCGTTATTAAGTGTGGAAGCTGGATAGCCCGGATTTTCTGAAAAGGCAGTTACTTTCCCGCCGTTTTCTTTTAATGCCCAGTTTATTCCTGAAGCCTGACCGCCAGCCAGGAAAGCACATCCCAGAATTGATGACAATCCCAATATTAGTAAGCAAGCGAGAATGAAGTTTGTAGATTTCATCAAATATCTCCTACATACTGAATGGTCTGATCGCCAAATAGCAATAGCTTTGTAGGGGCGGGTTTTATCACGTTGATATACTGAAATTTGGTGTAGAGATATTAATAACCAGCATAACTTGCGTCAACTTGATAACCTCTAACCCGCCCTTCTTAGAAACACAGCTTATTTGGCGATCAAAACACTAAATCCTGATGAACCAGGTTGGGGTTGGTCATAATTGCTGGAGGGAACCATTCATAGCCCAGCTTTTATCATTAAATTCTCTGCAACGTGATTAACTACCGGACTACAGATTATGACCAACCCACATTCGAACCAATTTTATTGCGGTCTTTGTCTACCGCCGCTGGGGCGATCACGGCGCTGCATCATACCACCGGGCATTCCCTGCGGTCTGCCTCCGCCGAACTGCATACCGGAACCATAAGAATTAATGGTTCCCGAAACAGTCAACTGGGCCTCTTGCACCAGGGTCAAAAGCTCTGTCAGTTCTTTCTCTAATTTATCTGATTCTTCCCTGTGCTTTTTGCGCATGGCTTTGATCTCTGTCAGCTTGGCCTTGACTTTTTCAGCGTCTTTTGCATTGATGGCCTCCCGCAAAGCGTTAATTGCCTCACGCCTCTTAGTGCCTTGATCCATACGCTTTTGCAGTAGCCCTTTTATCATCGGCTGTAGGACAGCGCCTTCCTCCTCAGACAGATTCAACGGCTCCATAGTTCGTTCCATTATCCGTTCCATCATCTGCGCTGGGTCCATTTGGCGACGCTGCTGTTGATTACCTCTCTGCCTCCTATCTTGCATCTGCGCCGAGATAATATGAACAGACGTCAGCACCAGGCCGACAACGAGCACAAAAACCAGCATTTGCTTAATTTTTCGCATCTTTTCACCTCCTTTCTATTATTGATTGCTTGATTCTCAATACTTAATTCTCGATGTCCTGATATCCAGTATCCAGCATCAAGTATCCAGCATCAAGCATCAAGTCTGCGAAACATAGGGTAGAAGCAGTTTTCTAAGCCTGCGTGTGGCATGAAAAAGATGCGCCTTCACTGCTCCCTGCGAGCGGTTCAGCGTTTTAGCTATCTCCTTTATTGATAGGTCTTCATAGTAACGGAGTATAAACGCTTTCCGCTGCTGTTTTGGAAGTTGACCCACAGCTCTGAAGATCACATTTCCCAGTTCGCCAGCCTCTACCGGACCATCCGGAGAGTCGCTGTAGTTGCCTGCAATGTGTTTATAATTCAGGTAGGAAAGATCATCCAACACCTGTTCATCTGGTCGCTGTCGAAGATAATCTATGCAAGTGTTTAAGGTGATTCGCCTCAACCATGTATTAAAAACGGAGCCATTCCTTAAATTACCCAGCGATTTAAGTACCTTTATGAACACTTCCTGGGAAATATCGTAGGCATCTTCACAGTTGTGGCTGAACTGATACGCTAACCTATAGACATACCTGCGGTATCTGTCAACGATTTCATCGAAGGCGCTGATCTCACCGTTCTGAAAGCGTTCCACCAACATAGCACACTCTATACGCGATATAGCACGTGCATCCTGGGATACTTCATCTTCGGTTCGGATTGGTACCTGCAAGCTTTCCATAACAGGTTCTGTCGCGTCCATCATAGGGCTAGAACATACCTCCACCACGACCGCCACCACGGCCTCCGCCTCCGCCCTTGCCACCGCCCATACCGCCGCGTCTGCCACCCATTCCTCCGCGGCGTCCTCCTCCGGGTGTTTCAGGCATTTCCAATTCAGGCATTTTCATCTTTTCAAATGCGATAAGTTGCTCTTCGTTGAGGACAGCTTTGATATCGGCGACATGTATATTGATGGCCGAGAGGTATGCTTCACGTTTCTTACGAAGATTTCCAAATTTTTCTCGGAAGCCACTTCCACCTTCGCTTCTGCCTTCACCTCTATCTCTACCCATGCCTCCACCTTTGCCTCCGCCCATACCGCTACCCATCATACTACTTAGTTCCTCTTCGAGCTGTTCCTTATCATCATTGTACGTTTCTACCATGTCTCTAATCGCCATCATTTTAGGTTCAACGACTTCCATCTGCTCCTTAGATAGATTCAGCCCGGGCACACTTTTCTCAATATCAATGAGCTTCGTGGCACAGGCTGAAATGAATAGAGCAAAAACTAAGAGAATGGAATACCCCAGCCTCAGCATTACATCACGATTCCTTTTCACAGCATTTCCTCTCTACTTCCAATGTCCCGGTGCCCAGGCCCAGCCGCGCGGCTTCTTTTCCCAATGGCCTGGTATCCAGGCGTTACCACGTGGATTTCTGTCCCAGTGTCCAGACATCCAGGCGTATTTTCCGCCCTTCCACTGCCAGTGTCCGACTACCCATACGGCCTTCGGCCCTGGCCTCTTGGAACGAACTTCCGATCTAGGTTTCGGTGGCACCTTTTGAACGTAAACTACATCAACAGCTCCGCTGGGCTTTACTACGGCAACTGCCCGACCCCGACCCCGACGCCGGCGGGGTGTAATAACTGCGCACGATGTTATTGCGACCAGCATAGCAAAAAGGAGGGTTACTACAACGATGCTCTTCCACTTCACCAGCATCTTATATTGTTCGATCAATGCTTGAGCTTTCATTATGGAGTTTTCCTTCCTCTTTGGGGCTGGAACTCGATGCCGAATATCCAATATCCGGCATCAAGTATCCAGCATCCAGAATCCAGAATCCAGAATTTACCAGCGGTGCCCTTGAAAACCAGGACCGCCTCCATGACCTCTCATGTTCCCCATGCCAGGATTGCCTCCACGGCCTCTCATGTTTCCCATGCCAGGTCCGCCTCTACGACCTCTCATGCCCCTCATACCAGGGCCGCTACCCTGATGACCTCGCCCGCGTGATCCAAAACCATATCCGCGTGGTCCACGGCCAGGCCCGCGGTGGGCTTTAGCAAGAAATCGAATTCGGTATTCTTTAGGCAATATTTTTGCAGCGTCGAGACGATGGCGAATCATCTTCTCATGCAGTTGATTTTGCAGGTCAGCGACTTCCCCGGACTTGGCCAGAATAGCCTCTTCGTCCAATTCGTCAGCAGTCCATAGCTGCTGCAATTCCAGGGCTTTTATCTCCAGCTCGTTACGTGCCGGAAGAGTTTCCTTAACGAAATTGGTTCGCAGTGATTTCAGTTCCGCCAACTGCTCTTCGGTTAGAGCAGATTCTGCTTTTTCCATTTTTGCCCTTTGGGGACCAGGCCCTGCGGGGAATCCACCACGTCCATCCCCGCGGCCGCGGCCGTATGAAAGGGCTATTGAGACTGTACCGACAACAAGTAA
>CBDUWK010000309.1:0-3840 GCA_965370905.1 uncultured bacterium
TATTACCAATATTCTTAAGGAAGCAGGATTCTCCCTGGAGAAAGAATTAGTTTTTTTAGCCTCAGTCAATCCTGAAACGCAAAAGGAACATTACAGCAAGCTGTATATCGGCCTAAAAATTACTTAACGTATCTGATGCCTGACCGCTACGAACGAGTACTCGAGAAAGAGAAACGCTGGAAGCAGCGGCTATATAAATGGATTCCATCCTACCGCTTCAGCAATGACATATATGAAGATGCCATTAAAGAGCGTCTGCGTGAAGGCATCTGTTGGGTTGACCTTGGTTGTGGCAGAAACGAATTGATGGATGAATTACGAGATTTCGGAGCCAACTCATTCGGGCTCGATTGTCTGATCCATCCGCAGTTGATACTTAAACCGCACCAGCGTTTTATACAAGCTGAAGTTGCGTATATTCCTTGTGCGGATAATTCAATCGATGTTATAAGCAGCAATACCTTGATGGAACACCTGGCGGATCCAGCGAGTGCCTTAATTGAGATAAAGCGATGTCTGAAACCGGGAGGTGTTTTGATAATTCGCACTCCTAATGCCCACCATATACTCAATCTATTATTCAGGCTGGTTCCTGAGGTTTTGAAAAAATGGTTGATATTAAATGTTCTCGGTGTACCGTCTGAGGATGTTTTCCCGACTTTTTACCGAGCCAACCGCTGGAAAGATATTAGCAGGTTGTGCCGGGATGCCGGATTTGACAATTTCAAGATCACCGCTGTTGAGGATGTGCATACAGCTTTCGCCTTTTTTTTCTTGCTCTCACTGTTATATTATAGTCTGGTACGAATGAAAGCTTTATTCTTCTTAAGAACAAACTTTGTACTAATCGCCAAGAAGTAATTCGCATTAGTAGGTATGGACCAGAAAGATTTACCACCAAGTCGCTTCAAATACTGCCCCGAATGCGCCGGCGAATTACTTCGTGAAAAAATCGAAGACCGCATGCGACTGCGCTGTCAGAAGTGCGGTGAGATTCATTATGAGAACCCTTTACCCGCAACTGCAATCATATGCCACAATAAAGAAGGCGATTTGTTGCTCGTCCGCCGCAGCGAGCCGCCCTGTGTAGGCGGCTGGTGTTTGCCCGGAGGTTTTATCGAAATGGGTGAAACCGCGCAGGCAGGCGCACTGCGCGAGTTCCGGGAAGAAACTGGGTTGGAGGGAAAGATTCTACGTGTTATAGACGTTGCTTCGAGAATCGATGGTTATTGGGGCGACGTCATTCTTATCGGATTCGAAGTAGAGATGACAGGCGGTCATTTGAGCGCCGGTGACGACGCTTCGGAGGCCTGTTTCTTTCCGCTGGATAAGATGCCCGAGATAGTCTTCGACACACACCGTCATATGGTTGAAAGGATTAAATAAGAGAGGAAACAATCATGGCCCTACAGATCATTCTGGGGATCATCGGTTTGGTACTCCTCATAACCGGCACTCTCCCATTCCGTGATGGTACGCTCCTATTCAAACCACTATACGGCCGAATCCTGGGTCTTGCCTGTATCGTCTTCCTCATCCTGTTACGTGTGTTTCTCACGCACGGCAATACCACCGCTATCATTATCTCCGGGATAGGTCTCATCATCACCACCATCGTCTGCATTTTCCCCTCCATCGATGAACCGGTGCGGTAGCTAAGCAACCAGCGTGATCCTACCAAAATTCGCGCTTGACTTTTCCTTAAAAATTTCGTATATTATTATGATCATAAATACCGATCAATGTTGATATCTCCTATCCTTGCCTGAATAACCGGAGCCAGAAATGTTATCTCGGAAATCTGCCCTACTTGCACTGACAGCAATCTTCACAATTGTTATTACTACTTCCGTCTTTTCACAGTCGCACAGCTACGGCGCGCTGAAAGAAGATGTACTACCTTCATGGATAAAACCTGCGCCATCAGTTATGCCCCAAGATGGCTGGGATGAATACTGCGATCTGTCTCAGAACTTCCCACCCGTCGGCAACCAGGGAGGCCAGGGTTCCTGCACCGCCTGGGCCGCAGCATATTACTTTAAAACCTACCAGGAATGGGAAGAACACGGTTGGAACTTGAACGATTACAATCACCGTATGAGTCCTGCGTTCGTTTACAACCAGATCAACGGCGGCGGCGACAATGGCTCCTACCCGTCGGATGCCTTTAAACTGCTCTGCGACATGGGCTGTGCGCCTTATTCCGTAATGCCCTATACCGATCAAAACTGCACCACCATGCCTTCGGAAGAAGCATACTATTATGGTATCCCCTATCGCAGCGTAGATGCCTTCGAATTCAACCTGTATCAAAGCCTTGCTGGCGTCAAAGCACATCTGTTGAACGGCCACCCAGCCGTGATCGCCTTCACGGTATATTCAAATTTCGACAATATAAGCAATTATAATAATACCTACTGTTTGAGTGAAGTGACCGGAGAGGTGCGCGGAGGACACGCGGTCACCCTGTGTGGATTTGATGACAATAAAGTCACGTCGGACGGAATCGGAGCGTTTAGAGTAGCAAACAGCTGGGGAGCGACCTGGGGGGACAACGGCTATTTCTGGTTTTCATACGAGGCTATGCAGAGCTCCGTAACCTGTTGGGGGTATGCTCTATACTGCACAGACCGCATTGACTACCAGCCTTCAGTACTCTCCGTTTTTCGCGCAGAACATTCCGATCGCTACGCGCTAAAATACCAGTTCGGCATAGGCGATTATAATTCACCCGACTGGAGCCAGAACTTCTTCGATTTTTACATTTCGCCTCAATCAGCCCAACCATACCCAGCATCCAACGTTATTGTCGATCTCACCGATGGCGCGGCATTTATCAACTCCGGTAATATAAACGACCTTTATATGCGCGGCAACGACAGACGCGCCTGGAACGGTCTGGATGGCTCGATCATGGATTTCACCGTAGTGGAATTGACCTGGCCTGCCAGCGCGTCATCTCCCTATGTTCCGGTGACCATCCCAGATAACGGATCCTATGCCTATACCACCCTGCAACTTGAACAGGGCAACAGTACCTCGGTAAGCGGCAATGCGACTGGCTTGTGGAGTTCCTCCGGAAGTCCTTATTATGTTACCGGCGATATTATCATACCTGATGGGGAAACCCTAATTATCGAACCGGGAACAGAAATAAAGTTTCTCGATCACTACTCCTTCCATGTGGAGGAAAATGCCAATCTGCAGGCCGTGGGCACCGAGAATGATCCTATCGTTTTCTCCCCGCTTATCTCCGCGGTAGGCTGGGGTGGAATCCGCTTCCACAGCAGCTCCGGTGATTCGCGTCTGGAACACTGCCAAATAAAATATGGAAAAGCCGTCGGCGAAGGCAATGCCGGCAAAGGTGGAGGGGTATACTGTTACTGGTCAAATCCTACGATTGAAAACTGCTTGATAGAGCAGTGTAAAGCGATCAGAGGAGGGGCTATTTACTGCAAGAATGCGGGGCCTGAAATCCTGGGTAACATCATAAAGGAGAATTATGCTGAGGAGATTGGAGGCGCTATTTACAGTTTGGAAGCTTCTCCATTAATCAGCAATAATGAGTTTCTTACCAATAACGCTGTCCAGGGAGGAGCCATTTATTGTGATGCAACCACAACCGCAATCTCTCACAACGATTTCATCAATAATTATGCCACCTTTAAGGGAGGCGCTTTATACAGTACCGGTCCTGGGTCACAGGTTTTCGATAATCAATTCAGCGGCAATCACGCCCTGAAAGGCGGATCGATAGCTTGTGAGGATGGGGATCTGATGATATCAAGCAACACCCTTGAGAGCAGCACTGCTGACCAGGGAGCAGCTGTTTACGCCACC
>CBDUWK010000310.1:0-3837 GCA_965370905.1 uncultured bacterium
CATTGGGTTTCTTCTCTCAGCAACTTTGCAGCTTTGACGCAGAGGTTGTGCTCATCTGCGGGGATATCGGGTAAGGAGGTTCGCAGTGAAAAAGCAAGATCCGGAGCATTCTGCAGCAGGATCTCATCGAACAAGTCGATCTTCTGCAGAATAGTCCAGATCTCGTGATACCCATCGGGGCGCTTCCCCAATATATGCAGCCCGATATTGATTTTAGCCGGTGCTTTTACCCGAAGTTGTCGTCCCCCCCCCTCATGAATGGTCAAATTATTAAAAACTCCATAGTTTCAGGGGGTCACGCGCCTCCGGTAACTTCAATTTTTTCTCGGTCGTTTGCGGGTGCGGACTCGAGAGTTTCTTTGCGGCGTTTTTTCCCCTGGCTCTTGGTGTCACAGTAATAGTAATATTGATAGTAGTGGTAATAATAGTAGTACGAGCCGTAGATTCGTTTCACATCGAGACCGTTCAGCAGCACACCCAGAAGGTTGGCGTGAACGTTAGAAAGGAGCTGAATGGCGCGTTGCACTTCATTGCGTGACACGTAACCTGAAGAAACAACGAGCAATACGGCATCCGTGCGGGTGGATAGTACTGCGGCATCAGTTACGGCAATGACCGGAGGTGAGTCTATTAGAATCAAATCATACCTGCTGGAGAGGATTGAGAGCGCCTTTTGCATAGCTTTTGATGAAAGCAGTTCAGACGGGTTGGGAGGAATGTCACCCGCAGTAATTAGATCCAGGTTATCTATCCCTGAAGGTTTAATCACTTCATCAAGGGTGTAAGTCCCCATAAGTGCGTTAGTCAAGCCTATTTGCCGGTCCAGATTGAAAAAGGTGTGCATAGTTGGGCGCCGGAGATCGGCATCTATGATCAGGACTCTGCTGCCCATTTGCGACATGGTGATGGCCAGGTTGGCAACGGTGGTAGATTTCCCCTCTTTGGTTGCCGATGAAGAGATCACCAGCGTTTTTACGGGATTGTCTACGTTAGCAAAGAGGATATTGGTGCGCAGAGACCGAAACGATTCGGAGACAGAGGACTTCGGCGAATAATTGGTGATCATCTTAGTGTTGATCCGCTGGCGATCATCATTGGTCAGTTTATGACCCCGCTTCTTCATTCGCCGGATTATTTCATCAGGATTTATGGTGGGGATAGCCCCCAGAACGTTCACTTTAAGTTTTTCGAGATCTTCAACTGTGCGTATAGAAGTATCCAGAAGTTCTATTATGAACGATATGGCAACTCCAAGTCCGAGACCGAAGAAGATGGCGAGCATTATGTTGAGCTTCTTATTAGGCTTAATCGGTTTAGGCGGCGGAACGGCTCTATCTATTATGCGCACATTGGCAGTCTGGCCTGCTTCGGCAATACGCGTTTCTTCATATTTTTGGCTCCGGAGGAGAAAGATCTTTTCATTCAGTTCAGCCTGGCGCATCAAACGAATCAGCTCGAGGTTTTTCTTGGGGATAGCGCTGAGTTGGTTTTCATAGACATCAACGATCCCATATAGTGCTTCAGTGCGAGCCACGAGCGATTTAATGTTAATATCAGCCTGTAGAATTTTGTCAATCAGTTCTTGAGAAGTTTTCAAAGGGTCGATGGAAGTGAGCCCGGAAATTGCAATTTTGTGGGTTTCTTCCATCAGAGCCTTTTTAGCCTCATCGATCTCCCGCTCCACTTCCTTAAGGACAATTTCATATCCAGGTGAAGCTTTGGCGATCAGATTGGCGATTAAAGCTTGTCTTTCAGCTATAGCATTCTGAAGTTCTACTACCAACGGCGAGGAGATATTGGAAACATCTTCCACCAGGCTGGATTTGGTTTCGGCAAGCTTCTCTTTGAGGTTTTCAATGGTCTCTCGCTGCTCGTCGAGCTCAGCTTCAGCTTCGTTCAAATGAGCCCGAAAAATAGCGGTTTGCTCTACAAGTTTGGCGGTTTCCTCATCGAGAGCTACCAGTTTATGCTCCTCCTTATAGCATTTTAATTCTTCTTCAGATATGGCTAGTTTCGCTCTTATGCTATCCAGCTGGGACTCGAGGAACTTACGCACTTCTCCTACGTTCTCACGCGAGAACTCGAGGTTCATTTTATGGAACTCGTCGGCCAGAACGTTGGTCAGGTAACTTGCTTCAAAGGAGGAATTAGCCGAGATTTTGACTATGATTATGTCGGTGTCGATGATGGGATCAACGGAGATGGACTGGCGCAGGTTATATAATTTACTCTCATAGTTGACCGGATCGCCGCTTCTGTCGTATTCAGCGAGAATCTTCAGGTTTTCTCGATATGGTGAAGATTCAAGTACTTTGAGAACTCGTTCTGCAAGTGAACGGCTCTTGATGACTTCGACCTGGTTGGAGATCATCGTTTGAGTGTTCATCAGAGCGGATAAACCAAATGCTGATTGCTCCAATTTGCCCTTGTCCTCGATCATAATGGTGGTAGAAGCCTGATAGAGGGGCTCCATTTGGTAGGTAAAGTAAGTGGTGCTGCCGAGAATAAAGAGAAAACTGATCAGGATGATCCATCTTCCCCGTAAAATAATGCGGAGGTATTCGCTAAAATTGATTGAACCTTCGCTGTCTTCGTTCATCTTACTCCCCCAAAGATAAATTCGCTGCGTTTTCTGCCGGGCCAGGGTAATCCTTCTATGATGATGCGCGGGTTTTCATCGACAAACCGGCGAGCATTCGCCACTCCTACGACCTCTGCAGCGGTGGAAACTGCCTCTTTTAGACCGGGTCCCCGATGATTTACACCGTGCGCATCGGAAGCGATTACGTGTACCCACCCCCTCTTCAGCAAATTGTAAGCCATATTTTTTATGGTTCGCCCAAACAGTCCGGTCAGGCTGCCCGCGTTTACCTGAATTAGGGCACCGGCATCAATCATCTGGCGGATCAATGCGGGTTTTCTGATGGCGGCGGCATTTCTCTCCGGGTGGGCGATTATAGGTATTACATCATTTTTCTGAAGAACTTTCAGCTCTCTTTCAAAACCCCTGGGAATATCCATCAGGGAGAATTCTACGAGCATGTACCGCCCCAGGGCACCGATAGTGGCGATTTCATGGTGAACGATATCGCACAAGTTGGGTCGGAAGTAAATTTCACTACCCAGAATGAGATCCATTTCGGGCAGCTCTGCTTCGAGTTTGCTTTTGAATTGATTGAAGTGATTTATGATCTGCATATTCAAATTCATGTCCAGACCGTTCAGGACGTGAGGAGTGGCAACGAGAGTACGTGTGCCAGCACGATACGCAACTCTGGCTAATTCCAGCGACTCGTCGATCCGGTCGGGGCCATCATCGAGGTTTGGTAGAATATGGGTGTGGATATCTATCATTCTTGTAGAGTAATTTGATATGATTCTTAATCCGCTTTTTCGCCTGAAAACTGCTCTTTCACTTCGGAGAATTTAAAGTGCTGTCCCCAGAAACAGATCAATCCGAGTGTGGTTAAGGGAATATAATTGGCAAGGTGTATAGCAATTGCTAAACCCATAGCCGATTCTGCCGGCACTGCGAACAGTGAGACTCCGAAGGCGACTATGCCATGAAAGGTACCCACCGCCCCCGGCGCTGAGGGCAGACCGATACCTATGGTCATTATAATCAATAAAACCACGGAGGCGAGAAAAGGATTCGATAAAATAGCTGGATATTGAGGGCTGACCAGATCGAAGGCCAGCAGAGTGCAATAGACACTCAGTATGTAACAGGCTATAAGAAAAACGGAATGAACAAAGATGGCGAAATAGTGTCGTGACGTTCTCATTACCTCCAACCCAGAGGCGAATGAACTGACGATCTTCAAGATGCTGTCGGTC
>CBDUWK010000311.1:0-3762 GCA_965370905.1 uncultured bacterium
TAAGGGAGATGGGGAGGCACGAAGCGACTTTTAACGCATCGGGGCTGCCATCCGGCGTGTACGTTTACCGGTTGGAAGCTGGTGATTTCGTTGCCAGCGGCAAGATGGTTTTGATGAAGTAGCGTATCAGTCGTGTCGTCGAGTCCCCCCACTCGACGAAATGATAACCCTGCCGACTGCGGGGAGTCGGCAGCACTGCAATACAGAAGGCAGAAGGGGCGCACGGTTGTGCGCCCTCTTTTTATTATCAAAAAGAAAATAAATATTATTTTCCTTGACTTCTAACTCAATATTTTGTATATTATGTTTTCAGAAATTATTACCGCAATTGATTTAATTGCATTCTGCGGTTAACATGTGGTAAAGGGGAAACCTGCCATCTGGGTGTGGGTCGCCTTGCCGAGACAGTTTAAAAGCCTGCATGACGAAGGCACAGTTGGATTCATACTCTGAGGAGATGTGGGTCTGGTTGTGCCTTTTTTTTCTGGAGGCACTACTTAAGATAATAGATAGAGGAGGTTTCAAAATGTGGCGAATATCTGTCCCGTTTCTTATTGCGATCGTTTGCGTTGTTGCAGTGTCCAACATCCATGCGCATGACGACAATGCCATCATTGAGAAATATAAACCATCCCAAACTGATGTTGCCAACATCGCCCGCGCCAACCGCGTTACTCACCAAGCTGACGTGTGGATGAACATTACCAATTGGGGATTCTATGGCAATTGGGGAGCTAGTGACCCTGACGCCATGGAGAATCCAGAGTATCCCGGTAACTGGGCTCCTCAATGCGAATTCCCTGGTGGATCTAGCGTTCAGTACCTCTTTATGGGTGCGCCATGGATTGGCGCGCTGATTGAACAACCTGATTCCACTTTCGCACGTGTATCAGTAGGATCCGAAGGATGGACCGGACCGGGAAGAAATCAGTTTGAATTGGAGCCGGGAGAAGTCGGTGGACTTCCCATTGAAGAACATGGAATTTTAGAACGATCCTGTATCCCCGGCGCGGTTAATTATCTTGGTGAAAACATCTATTCGCCCGATGCTGTGGCACATCAGGAATTCATCGCCGTATATTCCGACACTCTCACAGAACAGTTCTGGGTCGGTACGGATATCGTAGATAGTCTTCATTTCCCCTTAGGTGTCAAAGTAACTCAGAAAGCTATGGCCTGGAATGCTTTAGGATTCGAGGATTTCACCATTCTGGAGTTCTCGATAGAGAATATCGGACAATATGACTTGAAAGATCTCTATCTGGGCTTCTATGTAGATGGTGACGTGGGTTGGATCGGTGAGGGGATATACCATGAAGACGATGTGACAGCTTTCATCCAGGAATACGGAGGTGAAACCTGGAACGTTCCCTTCATAGCCGATAATGATGGGAGACCACAAGATGTCTCCAGTGGCAATGATTTCACCTGTCCTGGCGTCAGTGGAATATATGGTCTTTATGCATCGACAAATCAGGTCTACACCAGCTTCAACTGGTGGATTTCTAATGGTAATCAAAATTTAGATTTTGGCCCTTCCTGGCAAGATGACGGCTCGCCCGGAAACTGGACGGAAATCTACGGTACACCCAATGGCGACGAACGTAAATATTTTCTGATGACCAACAAAGAACTTGACTATAATCAATGGTATGTCGCTGACCATGATTGGATAGAAGCCAATCCGCAGGTTTTCACTGATCCATTTACGGGCGAAGCAACCATTCACGAATGGAAACTTGAAAACCTCACATACGCCCCTGATCTTGCCAATGGTTACGATACTCGCTATCTCATCTCTGGTGGACCGCTTGGAGAAAATGTTTCTCCACCCGGTGAAGAACCGGAAACCTACCTCTACCCCGGCGAATCCATTCAGATTACTTTCGCCTATGTCTGCGGCGACAACTTCCACGATCCGGAAAATCCTCAGGGTGACGTATCCGGTAACAATCCCATAGATCCCGACCGTTACGATTACGAAGATTTTATCTATAACTGCTCCAAAGCACAATATCTCTTCGACACGGGTTATCTACCGTTGTTACCTTATTCACCTTACAACTTCCGTGTAACCAGTGCGCCGGATACCGCCATCTGGTTGGCCTGGTCGCCTTACACTACCATGCCGGATGTCCTGGTTAACATATATCGTCACCTTGAGGGTGGAGTATATGGCAATCCCATCAATAGTCAACCTCTTGCAGACACGATTTATGTTGATGAAGATGTCAACCTGGGTGATACTCTATATTACAAAGCACAGGCGATAATGAGCGACACCATCCTCAGTTGCTTCACTTCCGAAATCCCAGTGATCGTCGGCGCACCCCTGGCGCCAGCCGCACTTTCAGCAGATTCCTCGGATGATAACGTTATCTATCTATCCTGGGATCTTAATAGCGAACCAGATATGGATTACTACGTGATTTACCGGTCAGATACGGAAGGCGTCTTCGAATCAATTGAAACTGTCTCCCATCCGACCAGTGCTTATGATGATCAGAGTGTAACCAACGGCCTTGAGTATTTCTACTACATCACCGCTGTAGATGACGACGATATCGAGAGTTTCCCTTCCGACACCGTTTCCTGCATCGCCATGGGCTTCGAACAACATCTCCTGGTAATCGAAGAGTATGCTAATTATGGTATTTTCGAATGGCAAGCAGATACTCTTGACGCATTCTACGAACAGCTATTCCCAGATGCCGGCGAAAACCCTGATTTTATCTCTATCAGAGAACCCTTCATCGCAGAAAATTTCCCTTCATTGCCGGATCTCAGTCCTTATAAAATAGTCTGGATAATTGACGACGACCATGCCCCGGAAGGTATGAGCTTTATCAACCGAAAAATGGAAATACTTGAACAGTACATCACCAACGGCGGTAAGGTGGTTATTTCTGGCAGAAGGCTATTCAGCGGTGGTTTTGGAACATGGGATGGGTGGATCCCGGCTTCTGGATATTCTATGCCGCCTCTATTAACAGATTTCTTTGAAATTGAATCCGCCTTCGCCACAAATCGAATAGATCCCACAAACATAGTAGAATTCGCCGCTGCTGAACCGGTTTTGCCCGATTTTCCGCCGTTGGAAGTTGATACCTCCAGGATAAATCTGATAGCTGACCCAATGGGACCATGGGATTACCTCATGGAGGTCGACGCCATGATTCCTTATCCTCTAGGCGAGATATTCTACACCTTCGTATCCGCTTATCCTGACACATCACAATTACATGGTTTAGCTGTCGGAGTCCGCTATCTCACCCCCTACATGGCGAATACCATCATCACTTTCCCCCTATTCGCCATGCAGCCTTACGATTCCGTCGTCGAACTTGTTCAAAGAATCCTGGATGATATAGATACCGGCATTGAAAATGAAAATCCCCCAACCGGTTTCGCTCCTGAGCAGTTCGCCCTGAAACCAAACTATCCCAATCCGTTTAATCCCACAACCAAGATTCGCTTCGATTTGCCGGATGCCGCCCGTGTCAACCTCGCGGTTTACGACGTAAGTGGTAGGTTAGTAGCCGAAGTCGTGGACGGCTGGAGAGATGCGGGTTCTCACGAGGTGACCTTTGATGGCTCGGGGCTTGCTTCAGGGGTGTATTTCTACAGCATTGAAGCGGGAGATTTCTCTGCGGTGCGGAAGATGGTGCTAGTGAAGTAAAAAGTTTATAATAGAAAAATCAAAAAATAAGGGCGACCCGGTGGGTCGCCCTTCGCATTATCCAAACTGCCCCTATTTCATCA
>CBDUWK010000312.1:0-3758 GCA_965370905.1 uncultured bacterium
TCATCCATTGTCATTCCTGCGAAGGCAGGAATCCAGAGCTTTTCCCACCCCAATGAATTGGGGTGCCCAGCTCTTGGCTCAAGTCTCTGAAGAGACTAATCACACATGATGAGATAGCGGTTTAAACCACTTGAGGTAAAAGCCGGGCATGGGATTTTAACCCCATGCATGGAGGATATTTATATGGCAGATTCACTGGTTGTATATAATTGTTGGGTTACGCTTCGCTAACCCAACCTACAATAACCAAACCCCGAACCCTGACAACTAACAACCAATAAAAAACATGCAATCCAACGAACCACAAGAACAAGATATCCCCGAACTCCTGAAAATCCGCCGGGAGAAGCTGGCGCGGCTCAAGGAAATGGGCGTAGAACCTTACCCGTATAATTATAAGAGAACTCACAGCGCTAAGAACGTCCTGGATAATTTCGACGATCTGGAAAAATCGGAAGAGAAGGTATCGCTGGCGGGACGGATCATGTCGCTGCGCCTGATGGGAAAATCGTGCTTCGCTCATATTCAGGATGCCTCAGGCCGGGTGCAGATCTACGTCAAGAAGGACCTAGTCGGCGAGGATAAATTCGAAGTTTTCAAGCTCTTTGACATCGGCGACCATATAGGTTTAACTGGTCCTGTATTTAAAACGCGCACCGGTGAAGTTACCGTGCGCGCGGAAGAGATCGTTCTTCTTGCGAAAAATCTCCGCCCCCTCCCCATCGTCAAAGAGAAGGATGGCGAAGTTTACGACGCATTCACCGATAAGGAAGCTCGCTACCGGCAGCGCTATTTGGATCTGGTAGTCAACCCGGAAGTGAAGGCGGTCTTCGAGACGCGGGCGCGCCTGTGCAACGTGGTCAGGTCGTTCCTGGATGAATTGGGCTTCATCGAAACGGAGACTCCGATCCTGCAGTCGCTCTATGGAGGGGCGTTTGCAGAACCTTTTGTAACTCGCCACAAAGGGTTGGAGCGAGACTTCTACTTGCGTATCGCCGATGAACTGTACTTGAAACGCTTGATCGTGGGAGGCTTCGACCGGGTGTACGAGATCGGCAAGGACTTCCGCAACGAGGGCATGGATCGTTCCCACAATCCCGAATTCACCATGCTCGAACTCTACGCCGCTTACGAGGATTACACCTTCTGCATGGATATCACCGAAGCGTTGGTGGTGGCATTGGCATTTGAAGTATCAGGCAGTTCGAAGATAACTTATGAAGGCAAGGAATACGATCTTAAGCCGCCCTGGCCCAGGTATAAATTTGTGGATCTCTTGAAAGATTCCGTGGGAATAAACGTCCGCGAAGCCTCTGATGAAGAGATCGCAGCCGAATGCCGGAAAGTTGGTTTGAACCTGGAGGCGGGAAAAACTGGTCGAGGGAAATTGCTGGACAAACTTTTCGGTGCAGTTGTTGAACCTAACCTATCGGGCCCCTGTTTCGTGCTGGATTACCCGGTCGAGCTGTCACCGCTGGCGAAGATGCACCGCGAAAATGACGGCCTGGTGGAACGCTTCGAAGGCTTCATCGCCGGGCGGGAGTTCTGCAATGCCTTCTCCGAATTGAACGATCCGCTGGATCAGCGCGCCCGCTTCGAAGCGCAGGCTAAGCTGCGCGCTCTGGGCGACGAAGAGGCTCAACCGCTGGACGAAGATTTCCTGACCGCGCTGGAGATCGGCATGCCGCCCACGGCGGGTCTGGGTGTTGGTCTGGACAGGCTGATCATGTTCTTCACGGATCAGCATTCGATAAGGGACGTGATTCTGTTCCCGCAGATGAGGTGACTTCGTCACTTTTTTTCTGCAAAATGCTGCGCGATTTTGCATGTGGCTTGATAGATTTTAGTCAATTATGTCTGCCACAAGGTGTTGTCCGTCAGATGTGACGGTGTGGGTAAGTACGATTTGAAATCGGTGACGACAGATTTTTCGCTGTTTAGAGGTTAAGCTGGAGTTGGATAAATTGGTGGATATAGACATCTTGATTGCAGGCGGAGAAGGGATACTGTATATAATATACAACAATATTTAGGGAGAATCAAGCTTTTTAATAATTATTAGCGTGGAACTCACCGCAGAATGGTGGGGCCCCGGGCTAACAATATATCTCGTATTTATCATTAGGGAAAAAACGGTTAATGAAACTGAGAGAATTAGGATTTGACAGTTGGTTCGAAAATCACGCGCGGGAATTATACCGTCCGGAAATGAAGATAGCCCGTGTTACAGCTGTGGATCGCGGAAAATATCTGGTAACGAATGAAAACGGAGAGATCCCCGCTGAACTGACGGGAAAATTCTTGTATGCCGCGGAATCGTCCGAGGAACTCCCCTGCGTCGGAGACTGGATTTGCATTCATTACTTCGATTCGGAAGATTTTGCCATCATTCATGAAATCTTGCCGCGAAAATCCTATCTACGCCGAAAATCCCCCGGTAAAGACATCGATTTCCAGGTGATAGCTTCGAATATCGATATCGCGTTCATAGTTCAGTCGTGTGATAACAATTTCAACGTGCGCAGGATGGAACGCTACCTGGTGATGGCGAACGAAGGCAATATCGATCAGATGATAATTCTGACAAAGACGGACATGATCGAGACTGATAAACTTGAACAAATGATCTCGCAAGTGGGGAATACGGGTATAAACGCCAAGATCATCTCTCTCAGCAACGTAACCGGAGACGGAATCGACCAAATCAGGCGTGTCCTGAAAGCAGGTGAAACATATTGTCTCATCGGGTCTTCGGGAGTGGGAAAGACCACGCTGATCAATACGCTAATCGGCCGTCCAGAATACAAAACCAAGCCTGTTGGTGAAACCGGAACAGGGAAGCACACCACCGTTCGCCGCCAGCTTATCACGCTGGAAAATGGCGCTATGCTGATTGATACACCAGGGATGCGTGAATTGGGAATAATGAGCGCGGTTGGAGGGATAGACGACTGTTTCGCAGAGATCAAAAGGCTTTCCGCAAAATGCAGGTTCGACGATTGCGGTCATACGAATGAACCGGGATGCGCAGTTTTGAAGGCTGTGGAAGATGGCGAGCTGGACGAGGAGAGCTATCATAATTACCTGAAGTTGAAGAAAGAATCAGAATTCTACGAGATGTCCTTTATCGAAAAACGCAGGAAGGACAAAGATTTCGGACGGTTCATTCATACGGAGAAAAAGAAGATGGGGAGGAACAGGTGATGGGGAGGTAGATCCCCCCTTAATCTGCGCCTGAGGCGCACAAGCACCCTTGGTAAGGGGGGCAAAAGAATCCACCGCAAGTAGTGGGGCACCGGACAGTTGAACGGAAGGGGTAAAGAGAGAATTGAAAATTGAATGAGATATTTACACCAGAGTATAAAGATTCTATACCTGATTTACTTACTGATAATAGAGGCCCTTGGGAAGTAAATCCATGGCGCGTTAGGCTCGCTAAGTCTCCTGAATTTGATGCACTTCTTAAATATATTGAATTGTACATTCGAAAAACACCAGAAGATAACTTATTAGATATAACAAATAAAATAAAATCAAGTAGTTCATTCGTGAGTTTAGCAGCAATCAGTGAACTAATCATGTTCGGAATACTAGATAGTATTAGAGTAAATACCGAATTTCAGCCGAGAATGGAATGGGGAAATCCTGACTTTCTTATTCATACTAATAGAGGAGAAACTATAATTTTAGATGTTTTTTGTAAATTCCCATCTCCAAAAAAAACTAAGCAGAAAAATAAGATATGGGAATTTATGAGA
>CBDUWK010000313.1:0-3755 GCA_965370905.1 uncultured bacterium
GAAATTCCTGTCCAAGATCTTATGCGAATACGCGCTACCGCCCAGAAAGAATTCAATAATGTTGGCTTGATCTCCGGGCTCAAACATCGTTTCGTGCCTCGAGGACCCATGATGCAGGTGCCCGAAGAGAGATTCTTTTCCTCGGTTGCACCAAAACAAATCATGCTTGAAAAAGCGCCTGTGTCGGATCATCATGATGAGATTATGGAAACTGTATAGCCCATATTAGCGAAACAGTTTGTGAAATAATAAAAAATCCGCCAACGGCGGATATTTTATGTTCTGTCTGCTCTCTTCCTGGTCAATTTCCGACGCCCACCGTAACATTCCTGAACAGCGCCGGACTGCTTCCATGAGACATCTCTGCCACCTGCATTGGCTGTCCTTTCCCGCAGCTCGGCACGCCCCAGAGAACCCAGTGATCAGCATTGGCAATGCGTTCGCATGATCTCCAGAATTCATAAGTGATGCCCTGGTAATTGGGGTTTTTCAGCATCCTGTTTAGTTTACCACCCTTGATCTCCCAGGCGATCTCACAACTGAACTGGAAGTTCAAACGCTTCTGATCGATCGACCAGGACCTGTTTGTGGACATATAAATGCCGTCATCGACAGATGAAATCAGATCGTCAAATGTCCCCTCGCCTGGCATCAGACAGAGATTGGAATTGCGCACAATCGGTATGTGCGACCAACCTGCCGCCCGGTTGGAACCGACCGACCGCTCCGCGTTGATTTTGTGCGCCAGTTCCCGGTTGAATTGGTAACCTGTAAAATGTCCCTCCTGCACTATCGGCCAGCGCTGGCAGCGGACATTATCGTCATCGTATCCGGTAGTCGCCAGCCCGCCTGGAATAGTGTTATCACACACCAGATTCACAATGGGTGAACCGTACTGAAAGTTCCTGTACTTTTCCAGCGTGGCGAAGCTTGTGCCCGCAAAGTTTGCCTCCATGCCCAGAACTCGATCCAGTTCCGTCGGGTGCGCCACCGATTCATGTATCTGCAAAGCCAATTGGGAACCCTCCAGCACCAGATCCTTTCGTCCTGACGGACAAATGTCCGCCGCAAGCAGCGCCACCGCCTCTTCGCGAATTCTCGATGCATTTTCCATTAAGCGAAGTGAAGGGATCAGTTCATATCCGCAGCTCAAGTATTGTCCTCCGAAGGAACTGGGATAGCTGCGCACCTGCACGTCGCCCTCTTTTACCGCAGTCGCTGAGAAACCAGCGCCCGAACGCAAAAAGGTCTGATCCGTGAAACTCCCCTCGGAAGTTGCCATCCACTGCCGCTTATTTTTAAACGACATCGATTCTGATTCTACTGCGATCTCCGGTGATTTGCGTAGTTCCTCGTCTATGGCTGACAACAGCTCCAGTTTCTCGGATATCGGAACGGTGAACGGATCTATTGTAAACGGAGTAGCCCATATATCTTGGTGCACCGGTTCAGGAGCTAAACGCACGTCCTCTCTCTTCAGTGTTGCGCTCGCTCTGGCAACGCGCAGAGCTAAACCGACCACCCGGTCAACTTCTTCCGCCTCCACTTTTGACGATGACGCAAATCCCCAGGCTCCCTCCACCACCACTCGCACACCAAATCCAAAGTCTTCAGTAAGGTCTATCTCGGATACCCGACCATTTCGCAGCTTGATGTCCTCTCTCTGAGTCTCAACGATGCGAATGTCGGCATACGATGCACCCGCATGAACTGCGTTATCTATGGCTTTCTGCGCTAAAGTCTTCACTTTCAACTCTATCTATCTGGAAACTAAAACTCACTGACACTCGAAAAATTGAACTTCGAGAGTTTAACTGCCGGTACCACGAAGTTGCCGGCGAAGAACGCTTCAGCAGCGCGTCTCTCTTTTGATATTAATTCCACCCTGTTGAAAACGTCAACTGCGCTGTCTGTAAAGCGCATGTTACGAATCGGTTTCGAAATTCGTCCGTTCTCGATCAGAAATGTGCCGTCGCGGGTCATGCCGGTCAGAGTAAGTTCAATGGGATCCAGCACGTTGGTATAGTGAAAATGTGTAACCAGGATTCCGTGTTCTGTAGATTCGATCATCTCCTCCAGGCTGGATTCACCACCCTCTAACTCAAGGTTCAGAGGCAGTGGTCCTGAACTGTTGGGTTGGGGGAGAGAATGCCCGGTAGACTTCCCCTTAGCCTTTGCGGCAGTCGCTCTGTCATGAACTACATTCTTCGCTATTCCGTTTTCTATTAAAGTTACCTGCTGTCTGGGGACGCCTTCGAAGTCAAACGGCAGTCCGGGGTTCATTTCGCTGTAGGCGTCGTCGCTAATGGTAATGTTTGATCCCATTGCCTTTTCACCCATCCGCCCGGACATGAAACTCCGACCTTCATTATAGTTCAATCCTCCGAATCCTTCATAAGCCATGAACATCATAAAATCGGATACTGCAGCCGGTTCTAACACAACCGTATATTCGCCCGGATCTATTGCGACAGGATTACGAGCGTCCAGCGCCTTACGTATCGCCGTCTGTGCGATTTGCTCCGCACTGATTTTCTTTACGTCACGCTGTACCTCTTCAGCCCAACCCGAACTGCCCTCAACCTCAACGCTCAGTGATAACACCGCCCCGGTGCTGTTGAAGTAGGCAAACAGTCCCTTAGAATTGGCTATCGCAATTGCCTCACCACCGGTTGAAAATATGCCTGCCGCCGATCCCTTGGATTTGACCGTCTCTGAGACCAGTTCAGAGATGACTTCTGCCCTTTCCTCAGGGGAATAGGATTCAGTGTCTTCACAATATGCCTTACTCTGAGCATATTTGGAAGGTGCCAGCAGCGGCAGAAGATCGGGATTATCCTGCTGCTGTGAAGCAGCCTTTTTGGCCATATTCACAATCCGCTTCAGTGAATCCCCATCGAACTTATCGGTTGTAGCTCTCCCTACCCTGCTGCCGAGGTGCACTTTTACGGTGAGGTTATCCGAGTTTCTCGCCACGTTCTGAGTTATCGAATTTTCACTGAACCGCGTGAGGTTCTCTTCACCGTGCGATACTAAAACCTCCGTCTCATCCGCATCGCAAAGAGAAATGACTCTTTCGGTTAGTGCTTCCGCTTGTGATCTATCTATGTTGGGTTTCCTTCCTTATTTGATTGACATTAATTTTTAAAAATTGTCCGGAAACGTCATCTGCCGCCAATGCTAAAAAGCGTGGCTGTGCAGTAGAAGCCCCCATTGTACAGTGATTAATAAGATTTTTCCTACCAATAATTATGATCGCGCGAGTACATTAATCAGTTTATCACAACCTCCGTTTTTTATAAATTCCGCATGGTCGCTGACATTCTCAAATCTCCGTCCGACTATTTTGGAGCACTCGAATTTGTAGTCGGTGCATTTCATAAATCTATCAATCACATCTAAGGCTTTGGGATTTTTAAAATCAATTTTACCGGCTTTCTCCTTGCTGCCGGTCATACCAATGATCCATATTGCGGCTCCCAATGCCCCACAGGCACCTCCGCATAAGCCGATTCCGCCCGCTAATCCCGCCGCCATTACCGTATGCATGTCGGATACACCCATCTTTTGTGCCAACACTGCCACGCAACTTACCGGAGGGGAGGGTGTCTCGATATTTTCTTCTGAAAGAGCGGTTTTTATCTCACTGAATGCAACCGGGGCATATCTTGCGGCCATGCGAAAGCAGCCAATGGTCCCACCTTTTATAAGGAAATATGTAATCATCTGCATAGTTGATGATGACTTGTCTATAT
>CBDUWK010000314.1:0-3744 GCA_965370905.1 uncultured bacterium
ATCCCCCTGTCCCGAAGAGTCGGGACTCCCCCTTAATAAAGGGGAGCCGGGGGGGATTGGAAAGACCGCTTCTTTACTTCTTCTCCCATATACCGACCTGGTTGGCTTGGGCTTCCTTTTCGATGTCTTTGAAGTGTTCCAGATCGTCGGGGAGGTAGTCCGGGGCGACGCGGGCGTAGCCCTTGCGGAGCAGGAGTTCGTTCAGATTCGTGTCTCCTTCCATGCCGTACTCTATCTGCACGAAGGGGTAGCCATCGTCATCATGGACGATGCCTGTGGCGGTGTTGTCGGTCGTCCAGGTGAAGACCTTGACCTTCTTCCCGTGCACCGCCTTCTTGATAAAATCCCAGATTTCCAGGCCCAGGCGGTGATCCATTCCGGGCACTTCCAAGCCGGTCAAGCGGGTGGTGAAGTTGTTTCTTTCGAAGACGATGATGCCGCCGGCTTTGACGTCATCAACGATAAGGGTATTAGCATAAACCGGTAGAGCGAATACGAAGATTAGAAAAGACAGGATGATGGGACTAAAGGATGATTTCATTATTTTCCTCCACGAGGTGATTAAGGTTTTGCTGTTTCTATTACTCATGAAGGGTGGTCTGGTTCCGGGAATAACTGTACAGGCGTCAGGTCACATCCCGCACGGGCAGGACAAGACCTGACACAACGATTAATAATATTCGATGTATAGCTCTGATAGAATTCGTCCTGAACAAAAACTGCCCCACTTCCACTCCAAAACCAAAATTATCCTTGACTTTAATCTCTCCCCCTTATATATTAAAGCGAAGTTCGAGCTTATTTAAACCTTCGCAAATGTCGTTCATGTTTAAATATATCGCCAAAACTGCCCTCATATTATCTGTAGCTGTGATTCTGGCAGGGTGCGAGAAACCACTGCAGGAACCGCAGACAGATGTTCGCCTGGGCTGGCAGCCCGGCCGCCTCCCTCAGGGACAGGTCTTGCAGGCCCTGCAGCACACCGACATCCTGGATGAATTACCTCTCTCTATCGCCTTTGCACCCTTCCGGATCTCGGATGATTACAGCAACCTGGATGCGGTTATCCTGGATGAGGAATCCCTGGCGAAGATGTTATCGGTGGACGATAACTGGACCATAATCTCCAGGGCGTCCTATAACCTCAAAGCAATATATTTTCCCCCGGATGCACCCATAGAGAGCATAGCGGATTTGGATAAAAAGAGAATCGGCGTAGAGTCCGGTTCTTTAATGCACAGCCATATCCTGGAATTAGTTGCTGAAGCAGGTATGATCGCCGGGATAGACGTGCGCTTCAACGACCTGGACCTGGCTTCACAGATCGAACTCATTCACAAAGGCAGTCGCGGTAATTGGGGCAGGATCGATGCAGTGGTAAATACCGGCACTGACTTCGTGGCTGCGGAAGTCGCCGGCGATATCGAAAGTTACCAGATCGGCAAACTCATCTCCGTGATGGCTGTTTCCAACCGGTTTATACAGGCGCACCCCGATGCTGTACCCGACCTTCTAATCGCTTTTATGGAAGCCTATCTCTACTTCGCCCGCAACTTCGAACAGACCGCGCAGTGGTTCCGGGAAGAAACGCAGACCAATATAGGTCTGAAGGCATTGAAAGCCTGCGCAGCAACCGAATACAACACCAGAGCTTTCATGAAGGGACATGTTTCCCTGCATCTATCCGATCCCGACCTTGACGCCCTCCAGTCCACCGCCGATTTCCTCTTTGCACAGGGCGCGATCGAAAAAGCGCTGGACCTCCGCAGCCACCTTGACCTGCAATATCTAAGGACGGCGGAGGAAATCTGGTACCTTGAGAGAGACGGTTACCCCAAGGTCAAACTGGAATAATAGGAAATTTACTTGCCTATATATTTACTTTTGGTAATCGGATAGAAACTGGTAAGACTGAAAGAGGCTGTCCCAAGACTTCGGCTGTCAATCTGAGTCCCCTTTAGGGGGCGAAGAATCTCCTGATCATATTAAACTTATGCATCAAAAGAGACTCTTCATTTCATTCAGAGTGACGCTTTCGGGACAGCGCCTTATGAAAAGAAAAGCGGAAACTTGCAAGGAATTTCCGCTTCTTTTCTCTAAATAAGATTACAATTTAGGTGGCGTTGGGTGTCCTCACCCGACGCGTATGCTCTTCAGTAAGCTATAAGCGCCTGGCAACACTTCAGCGCTCCGTGTTAAATGCGTTAATGCCAGGAAGTTGCCTTCTGAACGTCCCCCCAGTCAGTTAACTTCTGCAATATTTTCTTTTGTATCTCCCAGTAATAAGCGTCAACTTTCTCTGCACCATCTTCGAGCAGCAGGATATACCCCGAACCATCGCCAACCCAGCCAAAATCTACGATATGCGCAAACTTTTCATCATCATCTATGCCGAGTAATCTTCCAGGCTCGCCGTCCGGCATATCGTATCCCCAGATTTCCGCCTGACCAGATTCTTCGCTTAGATATGTCAGCAGCTTGCTGTCGGGTGAAAACCGGGGTCGGTGATAAGGTCCTCGAAGTTTCCGGTAAGAGTCGTTGGTGGGATAGCGATAGAGTCCCACACCCTCTGCCTCCCCACTCCCCAGCGACGCCGCAGTCCATCTCTTGTCGGGCGAGCTGTCGGGCGCAATCCCCCTGATTCCCAAGGGAGCATCTCTGCGCCTCGGATACACCGCTTCCCAGATCTCGCTAATAGTGCCCAGCGCTCTGTTATCACGCCAGAAAAGAGCGCGCCTTTCCAGCGGAGCCGGAGAGGGTTCTCTGGCAAAATGATTGGCTGTAAACTGCCGTAAATCCGTTCCATCCCGCCTCACCGTGAACAGATCCCAGATTGTACCGAATCCACGCCACCTTCTATCTGTGGTTATGCCCGTCGCCATCTTGCGGGAGAAGCATATGGTCTGATTATCCAGCCAGCAGATTTCCTGAACGTCGCCGAGATCGGTCAATTGCTTGACCTTCTCTTTAGATTCGATCAGGTAAATGTCGTTCTGGCGCACTACGGCAACAGGAAACGGATTAGCGATTCGTGCCAGACTTACCTGAACGAGCGTTAATAGACCCACCAGGCAGGCAATGACATTAGTACTATAGTGATAGCGAAGGATATAAATATCTTTCAGGTAATTATTCTTCAGTAAATGCATGGGTAGAGATCATTCCTCTCCGGTTAAGAGTGCCAGAACGGCTTCATTCCACCCCACAGGACCGGGATTGCGAGTAAATTTCAATCCTCGTCGCCCCACCCTTGAATCGAAACGACCGTCCTCTCTTCTGACCAGCACCGGCCGATCTACGGCGTGCAACATGAAGGTATCTTGCCAGCCACTTCCCAAGCCGATGGTATTTATTGACTTTTCGTTATATTCCTCTCGGTAGAGCTGCACTAAAAAACGAACTGCACTGCCGGTATCATGATCACCGGTTATTATAAAACAATCCTCAAATTGTTTCAATCGAAGGCCAAACGCTTCAATTTCCACATTGAGCTTTTCCCAGTCCCCTGGATCCCCTTGAAGGATTACCAGCTCGCTGTAGCTCCTCAAACCGGCAGATTTCAAATCCTCAGGGGTGAGCGAAAATCCCATTTTATTCAACTCTTCTGACGGCATTCCTGAAACTTCGATAAGGGGGAAACCTTTTTGTTCGCGTAGTTCCTTTATCCTATCGGCTATCTGATCCCGTCTCATTCCAATCTCAATTACTCTGAAACCGTTCTCTGTGCGATCGAAATCATAGGCA
>CBDUWK010000315.1:0-3722 GCA_965370905.1 uncultured bacterium
CACCGCCTTGCCCGGCGCGGATACAAAGTTACCATATTTGAAGCTTCACCTGAACCGGGTGGAATGCTCCGTTGGGGTATTCCCGCCTTCAGACTGCCGCGCCATGTGCTCGACGCAGAGATTGAAAATATCCTGCAACTTGGTGTAGAATTGCGCACCAACGTAACTGTCGGAAAGGATATCTCATTTGCAGAAATCAATTCTGAATACGACTCCGTTTTTCTGGGCATTGGTGCGCAAAAAT
The DNA here is from genome assembly GCA_965370905.1 of uncultured bacterium. Taxonomy (GTDB): domain Bacteria; phylum Electryoneota; class B3-LCP; order B3-LCP; family B3-LCP; genus JALGVT01. Next base: position 245 of record CBDUWK010000315.1, read on the forward strand.
CGGTTAAACTGCACTGTTCTGGAGAGGATACTGGCGGAGTTTACAGCGGTCTTGAATTCCTCAATATTGTCAACAGCGGGAAAGAGATCGATATTGGCAATGAGGTAGTTGTCGTAGGTGGCGGCAACACAGCCATCGATGCCGCGCGGGTAGCGCGAAGACTGAAGGCGCAGGTTACTATCCTATATCGTCGCACCCGCGCCGAAATGCCGGCTCTGGCTGAAGAGATTGCCGCAGCAGAAGATGAAGGAATCGAAATCCGATACCTGGCAGCACCAATTGAAGTTTTGTCCGAAAATGGGCACATTTCCACAGTGCTTTGCCAGCAGATGGAGCTCGGCGAACCGGACGAATCCGGCCGTCGCAGCCCGGTTCCTATCCCAGATGATATATTTACTATTCCAGCCGACAACTTAATCGTTGCAGTCTCACAGCAACCGGACTGGAAGGGAATTGAAATTTTACGGGCTTCCATGGTCTGGGCTGAAACAGATATATGGGGTTATACCGAGCGAGATGGAGTTTTTGCCGGTGGCGACGTTCAGGGTATTGGTATAGTTACTGAAGCCCTGTCGCACGGTCGGAATGCGGCTGAAGCTCTTCACGCCAAATTCAGAGGTCTTGATCTACTTTCCCCTGAAACTGAACTCGATATAATACGCGCCGACAGATTGAAACTGCATGTCCTTGACGAAACCAGTCGACCCGAAGTTCCAGAATTGTCGGTTTCAGAGAGATTTGAAAATCCCTGGGCAGAAATTAAGGCAACGCTGCCGGAAGAAGATATCATGGCAGAAGCCAACCGCTGCATAAACTGCGGCTGGAGCTTCATAGCCAAACCGAAAAGATCCAAACTCCATATCTATAGGCGTATAACTCAGATTGGCGTGGGAACGCTACTCTTCAACAGCTACTGGGGAGTCATTTCAACCAAAATGGTTTACGGCGGACCACTGAGGAATGTCTGCGTACCCGGCTTGAACTGCCATTCCTGTCCGACCGCTCTAATGGGATGCCCCATCGGCATGCTGCAGCACTTTTCCGCCACCCATCGTATGCCTTGGTTTCTCATCGGATTCCTGGCGTTAATTGGATTAGTTTCAGGGAGATTCACATGTGGTTGGCTCTGTCCCTGGGGGATGATACAAGAAGTGCTCTACAGATTTAAAAAACTCAATATCCACATACCGAAAATACTCAATTATCTCAAATATGCAATGCTCGTTGTAGTAGTTCTTATCATACCCTACTTCACTTATGAGCACTGGTTCAGTAAACTTTGCCCCTGCGGTGCACTAATAGCGGGTATCCCCTGGGTGCTCTGGAATCCGGTCGATCCTGCTTTTGACATGACCGTAATAGATCCGGCGGACGTTGGCGCTATGTTTACCATTAAGATGATAATCCTGGGCGCATTTCTGCTGATGTTTCTATTCATCAAACGCCCCTTCTGCCGGACGATCTGCCCCTTAGGCGCTATCTATGCGTTATTCAACCGCATATCGTTCGTCTCTTTAAGAGTATCCCCGACTTGTGCCACCTGCGGTCAGTGTCCCGCCGTCTGCCCGGTAGACCTGCACGTAGAGACAGAGGTGAACAGTGAAGGCTGCATCAAGTGCCTCGAATGCACTGACTGTGATCACGTGAGTTTCCATTGGAACTGGCCCTGGAAAACCAAGCGAGATAATCCAGTACAGTTTTTGCATGGCGACGCATTATCCAAAACAGAAGCGTGCGGAACATCATGTAATATTAAGCAAGAAACTAATGAATAGTGTGGAACAATTCAGAAATTAGTTCGTTATAGGTAAAATTTTACATCGAAATACGCATAAAAACAAAAAATGAGGAGATCATGAAAAAGACATTTTTAGTTCTGGGTTTAGCAATTCTTTTCTCTACAGTGATTATCGCCCTGGCGATCACCATCGAAGAGATCAAGGATCCGGTCTGCGGGATGACGGTAGATCCGGAAAATGCGGCAGCTGTCTGTGAAGGAGAGAACGGTAATATTTATTTTTGCAGTGAAGCCTGTAAAGATAAGTTCTGCGCCGATCCCACCGCTTTCATTTCACAAGAAAAGTTGGATCATCTTGGTGTTTGCATCGACTCTACCAAGGCAGATTGCACTGAGTGCAAAACGTGCCCCGGTGGTGATATGGAGAAGGTAAAGGATGAAGCAAAACCGGATGTTCTACCAGAGGAGAGCGGCAGCAGTACCGGTGATGATGAAGCAAAGCCGGACGTCCTACCAGAGGAGAGCGGCAGCAGTACCGGTGATGATGAAGCTAAATCGCAGCCGGAATAAAGCAGAAGATAGAAGTTAGAAATTGCCCATAATACTTGCGTATATTTTTAACTTAGATCGTGAAATGCATTAGCTCTTGCATTAAATCAAGAAAATAGCTATATTGAGGGTTCCAGAATAAGGAACCCTCTTTTTATTATGTTACGTATTGGAATTATCGGTCCTGCAGGGTGTGGCAAAACATCACTGTTTAAAGCTCTGGTTCCCTCAGTAGTAGCTGAAATCGGCTCCGCCGACAAACGCCAGATTCACATAGGCCAGGCAAAAGTGTCCGATCCCCGGCTTGACCATCTGTTTGAGGTTTTCCCGCGCAGCCAGAAGGTAAATGCGATAGTGGAATACGTGGATTTAGCGGGCTATCAGCGCGGAGAAGCCTCGCACAAAGGGTACGATCCCCAACTTTTAGGCGAAATTCGCACCTGTGATGCCCTCCTGCATGTCTTACGCAACTATGAGATTCCCGGCTTTCCCGATCCAGATCCCGTCTCAGGTTATCAAATCGATTTTGAAGAATTTTTACTCTCAGACCAGATTATTTTAGAAGGCAGGGTCGAAAGGTTGCAGAAGGAATATAAAAAAAATCCGCAACCGGATAATGCCCGGGAGATAAAACTACTTGAAAGGTGCCTGGAAGCTCTATCCAGTGCGATGCCGATTCGGTCATTAGAGCAATCTTCGGCAGAAATCCAGTCATTAAAGGCCTACCAGTTATTATCGGCAAAACCGGAACTGGTGGTAATTAATATAGCTGAAGAAGATGCGGGTAGGGTTGAAGAAATTAGTGCTCAATTCCGCGCACAGATCGAAAGCCGTGGCGTGGAAGTAACCGCTGCCTGTGCTTCAATAGAGAGAGAAATTGCAGAACTTACCCCGGAATCAGCCCGGGAGTTCATGGAAGACCTCGGCATAAAGGCTTCAGCGTTAGACCGTTTGATCTCGGCGTCCTATAAGCTGCTGGGATTGATAAGTTTCTTCACTGTTGGCAACGATGAGTGTCGTGCCTGGACTATCAGACGAGGAACTACGGCCAAAGAAGCAGCCGGAACGGTGCACAGCGACATGGAGCGAGGCTTTATACGCGCCGAAGTGGTTAACTTCCGGGATTTCGAACCCAGGGGGAGTTTTGCTGCCTGCCGTAAGGAAGGAGTAAGGCGATTGGAGGGGAAAGAC
>CBDUWK010000316.1:0-3718 GCA_965370905.1 uncultured bacterium
GCTGCGAATCCCATCGTCCAGATGACTCCAACGACCAGCACTACCAATGCCAGAATAGGCGCCACCCACATTCTGAAAGAGGCGATAAACAGGATCAGAATTAACACCAGCGCTACCAGCGTGAGGTAATTCATGTCGCTGTAAACCGCCACCAGCTCGTCCCGGGCCATAACGATCATACCGGTCATGCCGGTCTGGATATCGGGGTAATTTTGCCCCACTCTCGCCAATACTGCTTCGAGGGAATCCGATACTGCCACAGACCTCTCCATGTCGGTAACCGGGAAGGTCGGCGAAGCTATGATCATCAGCATGTGTCGATCATATGAAAGCGCATAGAGATCGCCGATTAACAGACGGTCGGAGGCAGTCAGGGCTCGCTCAGAAGATGTACTGGGATTTTCATAGTACTCCTCCATTGTCCCCAGCCAGAATTTAAGACCGTCCAGATAGTGAATGGCATTGTCGCTCTTCTCCTTGGTCGAGAGCTTTTCCTCGTCATCGCTGTATATGTAGGTCTTTTCGAGGTTGTCGTTTATCGAAGTCAGGAGCGGCTTCAGGTTGACGTCTGTGAACATATCCTGGGCGTTTTCCAGATCGCGGGTCTTCATCAGCATCATGCTGTGATCACGGATGAAGTCTTCGTCCGCTTTGATCATCACCCGCTTTATCAGCCTTTCGTTCTGTCCTTTATCGAGATTCGTGGTTATGTTCTGGATGTGAGGCGCCGCTTCTTCAGCGAACGCTTTGATATCGTTTTCCTGGCCCTGCAGGATGATCATTATGGAGGATGCTGACTTATATTTTTCCAGCACTCGCTTAAATTCCACCGCACGCGGGTCACTCTCCGGCATTAGGTCGGACCAGCGCATGGATAGCTCTAAGCTGCTGCCGAATGCCAGGGCAATAACGGAAACCACCAGAGCGATTCCCAGCACCCTCCAGGGATGGTGGTAAGCTGTGGACGCCAGTTTCTTCAGTAATTTATCTCGCATGATTTTTTCCTTTTAGAAATATACCCGGAGGCGAATTAATCCTCCGTTACCAAGATTTTTCGAATACATCGTTCCTTCTTCGCCCAGGAAGAGATTTCCGAGGGCGGTCAGTTCCACATCCTGAAAGAGGCTGTAGGTCAACTGTGGGACGACGGCAATGCTTTCGTCATTGATGCATCCTATCACCGAACCGCCGATATTAATCAAGTCGGTGAGCGGGTCTTGGGAGTAGATGTAGGCTTGTGATTGTCCGATGGTTTTGCTCTCTCCCAGCAGATACCGCGTCCAATCCGTTAATGTGTAATCTTCCGAAGAGTTAGGAGCATCGCTATTGTAATATCCCTCTGCCAGGATGTATAATCCGTTTCTGAAGGTATAGTCAACCCCTGCGATTGCTTCCCAAAAATCCTCTTCATATTGCAGTCTGCTGTAAGCATACTCACACCATACACCTAAACCTACCAGTTGTCCAAGAATATCGAATCCAAATAGATCTCGTCCCTCTCTGAAGGTATTGTACATCAGGTACTGATCTTGTGGGTCAACCTTATAGAATTCAGATGCTGTCCAGACTGTTGACAAGCTTGTGATAGAAATATCGTATCTGCCCACAGCTGCCTTGATTCTACCCATCATAGTTGTTTTTTTCCAATTCTCACCCGGTAGATATAAGGCCATCAATCTCAAACTTCGACTTATCGGCAAATCCAACCTTACTGAATTATGTCCTGATTGTTCATAGGTAGGATCGAGTTGATCTTTCAGATTGAAAATGTCTGTTGGATTCCATGCATAACCGCTACCATAGGATATCTGTTGTTTCCCTACGGTGATGTCCGCAAAGGGCCAGCTCAACCGCAGATAAGCATTGTCCAGTGCTATGCTATCTGAATAAGTAAAACCGAAATAATCACCCCTGTTGTATGGGTATACAGTTTGTGCCAGATGTTCTGGGATATAATTAACCAGATTGTAGGAAGTTTTTCCCGTATAAGTAAAGTAGTTAATATTTGCCCCAAATTTCACTCTTCTGGCGGGATTAGCCTCAAGATCTATCCGCAATTTATTCGTATTCAGCGTTATCCATTCACCATAGAAATCCGCGCTCATCACTTGCGGCTCGAAATAGCCGAAAATGTCAGGATTCAGGGCGAGACTGTTTCCAGCTAATCCGAGAGCTATGATTATCAAGAAATGCTTTCTCATTGCCGCAATCCCCTTTCCGTGAACAAGTCGTCGTCCAGTTCCACTTCGTAATCGACGGAATTTATCTCCATCTCAGTATGAGTATTATCTATCATATTCCACATATCGAATTTCCTGGCGGTGGGTATCCCCTGAATCACCTCGACATCGCTGGCGAACAGGCGCTTGCGTAACAGATCAGAATCTTTGAGGTCGTAGTAATCCATCAACAACGGTACGAAATTGGATTTGTCCACCCACATGAGGATGCGGGAATAACCCACGTTACTATCTTCTTTCTTAGTAAGTTCAACAGTGTAGCAATCGGTATCCATTTTCTTATCGTCCTGAAGCCGTTTCGCTTCGTAATCCCTCACGAAGGAATCCCCCGATCCCATGTCTTCATAGCTGAAATCCGATCCTTCCATCTTCTGCCTTTTGGCGTGTTCTGCCAGTTTGCGCACTCGTTTGGTGCTGGGAAAATATGCCCAGATGTCGTCAGCATGATTCAGCATCAGGATGGCCTGGCCTTTGCTGCGAGAAGGCTCTAAATAACGCATCAGGTTCTTCTCACCCCGGTTCTTGCTGTACGATTGGTAGACAAAGGTGCGCTCCTGACCGGAGGTCGTGGTTATGACCATTGTAATCATTGCTTCCATCTGCGGCGGATTCATGATTTCGTTGACTTTATCGATGATCTCCTTACCGGTCAGATCCTGCCCCGGAGTGGGGGAGACCATAGCGGTTAAAAATGTTATGGTTAAGAGCAATCGTTTCATTTTATATCTCCAGCTTTGATATGTATTTTGTCCACGTGGTATTTTTTAAGCATGTATTTCCTGACGTTCTCCAGAGGATATTTATCTCCCACCATCCAGTAGTGCAGCATGATGCCGTCCAAGAGCGCACCGAAGAGTTTCGCCTCTTCTTGAGGATTTTTATATCTCAACCGCTTGAAGAGGTCTTCCAGCATGGCGAACATACCCTCTATGAAACCTCCAAAAATCCCGGTGACGTTCTCAGGCAGGTCGGGGAGCATCAGGAGGCTGAAGTAGAGCGACCAGAAGCGCATGTCTTCCAGGGCTATCCGGAAGGTCAAATCGATCATGGCTCGCAACTGCTTTCTTGGTTCGGTGATGGTAAAAACTTCTCCCATTAGAGATTCCATCTTGGTCATACCGTCACGGACGATTGCTTCCAGCAATTCGTCCTTACTCTGGAAATAGTTATACATCAGGCCTGCGGATACACCCGCCTGGTTGGCGATCATGGAAACCGAAGTGCCGTGATAGCCCTTATGGGTGAAGAGTTCCAGAGCCGATTCCATGATGGTCTGGCGGCTCTTTGCTCTCATCTGATCGAACTGTTCTCTGGTTCTGGGCATGTCTTTAGATTTATTTATTGAATGAACGCTCATTCATAATATAAGTATGAAAAAGGGGGATGTCAAGAGATTTTTTAGAAAAAGAATTCAGGAGACAGGAGTCAGGAGGGAGGAGGTAGCGCGGGAGCTGGTGACGCTCCATAAGTAGGACGCC
>CBDUWK010000317.1:0-3714 GCA_965370905.1 uncultured bacterium
ACAAAGCGGCTGACCTGTTCCACAAGTACGGCATTAAAATGAAGACCTTTAACATTTTAGGTTTGCCCGATGAAACGTTCGATCAAGGTTTGAAAACGGTTCGTATCAATGCCGATATCAAAGTTGAATATCCCTGGTGTTCAATTTTGCAACCTTATCCGCGCACTGAGCTTGCCGCAATCGCTATGGAAAAAGGTTTATTAAAGAAGGATTTTTCGTTGGATGATCTGGAAGCTTCATTTTTCTCTTCGAGCGTTCTGCAACAGCCCAATATCAAGGAGCTGACCAGGCTGCAGAAATTATTCTATTTTGGCGTGAAAATGCCCTGGACTATACCGATAATAGCAAAGCTGGTAAAGTACCCCTTGGATAAATTATTTTTTCTCCTATTCGCCATGTCCTATACTTATCGCTTTAAACAGGAAACAGATATTGGTTGGTGGAATACTCTGAAGTTTGCCCTGCGGCACAGAAAGAATCTGTAATTATTTTATAGAGAGACATGCGAATTAATGCACAAATACGGAAGGTTAAACTGGTGTGGAGGTTAATTTGAAATCGCTGGTTACGGGCGGGGCTGGCTTCATGGGAGCCCATGTAGCGGAGCATTTACTGAGGATGGGACATGAGGTCACGGTTCTGGATGATCTATCCGGTGGATTTGCAGATAACATTCCAGAGGGAGCGAAGTTTGTTGAAGGGAGTATATTAAACCGAAAATTAATACAATCCCTCTTTGAAGCGAACCGTTTCGATTATATCTTTCACCTGGCTGCTTACGCTGCTGAGGGTCTATCGCATTTCATCAAACACTTCAACTACCAGAACAACCTGATTGGATCTGTAAACCTGATAAATGCAGCGGTTAATTTTGAAATAAAGCGATTTATATTCACTTCTTCAATAGCTGTTTATGGCGCCGGTCAATTGCCCATGACAGAGGATATGATACCCAAGCCTGAGGATTCCTACGGAATCGCCAAATACGCCGTGGAGATGGAACTTGCAGCGACGCAGGAGATGTTTGGTTTGGATTATGTCATTTTCAGACCTCACAATGTTTATGGGGAAAAGCAGAATATCGGCGATAAGTATCGCAACGTCGTCGGCATCTTTATGAACCAAATTCTGCAGGGGAAACCGATGACGGTCTTCGGGGATGGGGAACAAACCAGAGCTTTTTCTTATATAGATGACGTCGCAAAGATAATTGCTCGTTCTGCAACTGAGGAGAAATCCAAAAATGAAATCTTCAACGTTGGTGCAGACAAGCCATATAGCGTGAATTTTTTAGCGGGGAAAGTCGCCGAAGCGATGGGAGTATCTCCGAAAGTTGAACATTTGGACGCTCGTAACGAAGTAGTGCACGCCTTCAGTGATCATTCTAAGGTAGAGCGGGTATTCGATTATGCGCCCCAGATCGATCTGGAGGAAGGAATAACTCGCATGGCGAAATGGGTGAAAGATCACGGAGTGCGCAGTTCGAAGGAATTCGACGAAATCGAAATCACCCAGAATCTACCACCATCCTGGAGGGAAAGTTAATTTTGGCAGCTCGTAAGCTTAAGCTCTCGATTGTGACTGCGAATACGAATGAGAAACATTTCACTCTTCCTATGCTGGAATCGGTATATCGCACGGTAATAAAGGCTGAGCCATTCGAATTCTGGATTGTGGATAATGCCTCAAAAGATGGCTCGGTAGAAGCGATTAAAGAGAGATTCCCACAGGTAAATATGATCTGCAACACGAGGAACGTCGGATTTACTGAAGCCAACAATCAAGCAATTCGGGAATGCACTGGAGAGTACATATTCTGCCTCAATCCAGATACAATTTGCTATGATGGGGCTATTGACCGTCTGGTGGAATATTTAGATGAACACCCGACGGTTGGCATGGTGGGATCAAAGCTGCTTAATCCTGATGGAACGCTGCAACCATCCTGCCGGAATTTCATGACCACAAAGCGACTTATCTTTCAGCACTTGCTGCCCTGGCACAGAATATCGAAAAAGTTGGCAGGAAAGATATCGTTAGTGTACTGGGATCATAATCAGACGAGACCAGTCGACTGGATGTTAGGCGCCAATCTTATGGTAAGGCGGGAGTGTCTCGAGCAGATTGGCTTGAAGGATGAATCATACTTTATTTTCCACGAAGACAGCGACTGGTGTTTTCAGGCAAAAAAAACAGGTTGGAAAGTGGTATTTGTCCACGATGCGGAGATTGTTCATTACGGCTCGCAGACCGTGGGCAAGTTGTGGGGCGCCAACCTCAACATCGAGGTTTACAAGGCGCAACACCATTTTATCGAAAAGAATCTGGGGAAGAGAGAGCTTTTCTGGCATCGATTTTACTTGACGCTCTTGTTATATTTAAGACTTATAAGGCTAAATTTGCAAAAACTTTTGAATCGCATCGATGCGGATGTTTATCAAACTGAAGTGGACTTCATAAGGAAAGCTATCAACGTACAGATACACATGCAGAAGGTAGATCGCAAACCAAACATGGTTGCATAGCAATAGATGGCGATTATCAGCAAATATGATTTCAATCATCATCCCGGCGTATAACGCCGAAAAAACTTTACCTTCGACACTGCAGGCTCTGCAGAATCAGACGGTACCAAAAAACTTGTATGAGGTTATAGTCGTAGACGACGCCTCAAGCGACGGCACCGAATCTGTAGCGCGAGAGTTTGGGGTGCGATACCGCCGCCAAAATAAGGAAGGTCCGGCAGCGGCGCGCAACCTGGGAGTGCGAATCGCACGTGGTGACATAGTACTCTTCACTGACAGCGATTGTATACCCCAGGAGGATTGGATCGAGAAGATGGTGAAACCGCTCGAAGATCCAAGAGTTGCAGGCGTGATGGGTAGATACCATACTCGTCAAAGAGAGTTTTGCGCGCGTTTTGTACAGCTTGAGTTCGAGGAGCGTTTCAGTATTTTGAAGAAGATCGACAGTATCGATCTAGTACCCTCGTTTGCAGCTGCATTCAGGCGTACGATATTCAAAGAAGTGGGTGGATTCAATGCTCATTATCCTTTGGCGAATAACGAAGACGTAGAACTTTCTTATAAAATCGCGGCGCGTGGCTATAAGATGATATTCGCCGACGATGCGATAGTATATCACAGGCATCCATCGAATTGGAGGAAATTTTTTACGATTAAATATTCGCGAGCTTTTTGGCGTACTCTTGTATATAAAAAGTTCCCTGGCAAGATTATTAAAGACACCTATACTCCTCAGAGTTTGAAAATGCAGATAGCCACTGCCTGGTTGCTGTTATTTTCACTTTTATTGTTTTTCCTGGGTGTATCCTGGGGAATAGTAGGTGGTTTTTTAGCACTGTTCTTATTTACCTTAAGCTGCATTCCGTTCATCAGCAGAACATACTCTTTTGATCCTTCGATGGCGATTATGTCACCACTGGTACTGTTCCCCAAATCACTATTTTTCGGTATGGGGATTGTGATGGCTTTGATAACGGGGAGTGAACGGGATACAATATTCCCTACAGTTCTTGCGATTTCAGATGGCCTAACTGCCTCGGCTTCGTTAACTATAGGTTTCATGGTCAGGTCATATATTTTCGATATGTCCCTGATTTTCGATAAACCTGTCGAATACTTTTATCCACTATTATTAATACTTCCACTCTTAATAATAGTGGTATTTCGCCAGATGGGTTTATATCGAACG
>CBDUWK010000318.1:0-3707 GCA_965370905.1 uncultured bacterium
TCGCGGATTATAAGGTGGGCAAAACGCTCGTTCCACTGGTCGAAGTTTTCGAGGAATCCATGCGGAGTTAGTTTAAAATCCTCTTTCGTGAGGGTGGAGGTTTCATAGGTGAGCCAGAAGTTAGATTCATACATGAAGTCATAGTTGATACCCGCAATTCTGCAAGCACCGCGATGATAACCCGTGGGGAAGAGAAATCTGAGATCGCTCAACCTGAGCTTGTTATCGGCGCAGGCAATAACCACGACGGGAACAGTCTTCTCTTCGGTGAACTTCTTTCTAAGATACCGGATGAAATTCCAATGTTTTTCCGTCAGTCCTCCGTAAATTCCCTGCATCTCAGCCATCCCGTTGGCAAAGTCTTCATTCCATTGTTCCGGAGGATTCAGGAAACCCTGTTGGTCCAGAGTGTAGGCTTTATCTCCAAAAGTAACAGTTTCCGGCTCTATCTGAGTCAAATTTCTGCCTTCATCATTACATGTATTCCACGCGTTCGGCTGCTTTTCCATTTATCATTATAGCCCTGGAAAGCATGTCGTGAACGCCGCCGATCTGGAAATCGGCCTGGTGGTATTCAATTAGCTGCATGAACTGTCGCTTGCAGTTGGAACAAGCCGTGGCTAAGTATTTGGCTCCAGTCTCACGTACCTGTTCCATCTTTTTTCGGCCCGAAACGTTCATTCTGAACTCCTGAATATCGTCCATAGCGGACAACCCGCCGCCACCTCCGCAGCACCAGTTCTCACCGCGATTTGGATACATCTCCCTGAAGTCCTGGCAAGTGGCCTGGAGAATGACGCGTGGATCTTCTACAATCCCGCAACTCCTGCCGAAATTGCAGGGGTCGTGGTAAGTCACAGGCATAGGATTCTTGCTCTTGTCGAACTCCAGACGGCCAGCTCTAATATGTTCGGCAGTCCATTCCATGCAGTTAATAACCTTGAAGGGGAGCTCGCCCCACCATCCCGCTTTCTCCATCATCATTTTCATGATCCGGTAGGCGTGGCCGCATTCACCCATAAACATATACTTGACGCCCAACCGCTTGGCTTCCTCTACGTACGGTTTGTTGTCTGCTTTCATGTCGGCATCGTTACCGGTAAATAAGCCGTAATTCGCGCCGTCAAAACACTTGGAACTCATAGTCCATTTGTCTTCCATACCGAGGACGTAAAATACTTTGGCGATACCCGTAGTAGCTTCAGGATTGACCAGCACATCGCCCGAAGGTGGAACGTAGAAGTATTCGGCACCGACTACATCGACAGGAATCTTAATATCGGTTCCGTGTTCGTCCTTCATCTCCTCTTCGAGGAACTCGATAGCAGATTTGAATGCCTCGGGAGAAGCGCCGTCGGTGTTGCAGGTTTCCAAGGACGTTTGAACGACTTTTTGCATGGTTTCAGGAGTGTAGCCCAATTTATCCGCGATCCCTCGTCCTTTGCGGGTGATTACCGAGTTATCGATACCAAAGGGGCAGTAAGTTGCACATCTCCGGCAGCCGGTGCATTCATAGAAGGCGTTTACCCACTTTTCCATATCTCCATCGAAGTCTCCTGATCCGTTCAAGACACTTAAAAGTTTACCTGTTTTGGTGGTGTGTTTCTTGAACAGTCCGCGTATGAGGTCAGAACGTAAAACAGGATTGCGCAGTTTGGTAGGTTCGCCGTAGTAAACCGGACATTGTTCTGCACAGGTTCCGCACCTGGCACACATCTCCATGTATAGTTTGAGTACCTGAGGGCCGTTATCGATGGCTATTACAGCATCTATAACTTCCTGCTTCAAGCTATTGCCAGTAACTTTTTCAATAATTGCCACGGTATTATATCCTCTCTATGATTTCTGAATTAACGACTGTGTGAAGAAAATCCCTCCAAAGTGTAAAATCTTGCTGAAGGGAATATACATAATCAACATTTGCACCAGGAGGAAGTGAGTCCAGAACATCCCACTCTGGGGCAGTTTGATTCCCACCAATGAAAACGTCGCCAGATGCGCGAAATAACTCCTGGTAATTTCGAGATCAAAATGCGTTCCGAATCTCATATAGTTACCTGTGTAGATGATAGCGATAACCAGCAGCAAGGCGAAGAAGTCGGAGAAATTGGAAATCTCGCGAACTCTCTTTTGGAGAAAACGGCGAACTAAGAGCCAAAGAGCCGCTACCATAATGATGATTCCAGCAGCCCCGCCGGAGGTAGCACTCATAGTGTCCACGTTAACACCCATGCTGATCAAAATCCGGTCGAATAGTCCCGTAAAAACTCGTAGATGACCGACTATAATTAAGCCAAGGGCAGCATGAAAAATCCAAGAAGCCATCCAAAGGCTGCGGTCACCTTTGAACAAACCAGGGAAGAAAAAGGAGTTCTTCACGATTGCCCATAATGTCCCGTTGCCGGACGAAGGAGCTGGAAAGAGAGTCATTTCCCCGGGTTGGGGTGTTTTCACCCAACTGTAGAACCTATACCCCATACCGATAACAAATACCAGTACGGTCACATAAGGTAAAATCAGTGCGATAAAGCTATTCAAGATGCATTCCTTTCTATATGTAACATAAAGCTGCCTCTCGGTTCAGCTTCGAAATTTATTGACAAAATTCTCTTTTACAGCTCAGGTTCAGATACAACCCGCAGGTCTGGGCAATCCTGCCAGCCTGAAGGCACCTCTAACATAGCCACACGGAAACAAATCGCAGACGTATTGGCGGGTTAGACCGGTATCTTTACAGAGCTTAACAATTGGAGGACCCTGGTGATAATTATCATAATACTCTTTGACGTATTCAATCACTTTCCAATGATCTTCGTTTAGAGGACCAATGTCGTTTCTCCTGGCGAGTTTCTCAGCGATCTCACGCGTCCAGGTGGACATTTCTTTTAGATAACCGTCCGGACTCTCATGGTGGTTTTCGTGAGTTGCTTCAGCGCCCATCATAACTCCTCCTGTTTTTATTTTCGATTACGTGGAAGGGACAAGAGAAAACTTTTCTGTATATAGGGGGTGCTTAGAAATTTGGAAATAAAGAGGAATACCGGCACAAATCGAGGAGGCAATTGCATTGCATTATACTTGACAAGCGTATTGGTCTCATCGTATATTAATAGAGAGCGGCTTATCGGTTGTTGGAGATACTCCAGAGCCGATCTCGCTGCACAGAGCTCGACGGGTGGTTCGTGGTTGTACTGTCCCGTTGGGCTCTTCCTTTATTTATCCTCCACTATGGCGGATTTATTCTCCTCTGAAATATCCTGATTTCTATTCCTTAAGCTCTATACAGCCTCGCGATTTTCAAGCGATGTGTCACCATCAAGACAACCGATCAATTCGCCTAATACTTCGACCGAAAATGGCTTTTCAATGTGTGCAAACACGTCCCTATCACATTCTTTAGGGAATTCGTGACGATTGCCCACCATGATAATTTTTACGAAAGGGATGCGTGGATCTACGGCAACATGCTGTGCGAACTGCTTGGAACGCCTCTTACCCATGGAACAGTCCAAAACGACGAAATCTGCACGATATTTTTCCAGCAACATAGAGCAGTTGTATTCACAATCCACAAAGCGAATGTTATAATCGAGATTACCTGCTGCTTCCTCTATGGTCGATTGCAGGAGGTCATTATCGGTTACAAAAAGTATATTTTTTCGCTGCCCGCGCACTACTTGATAATATTCGCACTCATCGCAATCTTC
>CBDUWK010000319.1:0-3683 GCA_965370905.1 uncultured bacterium
TGGATCGAACCCATCGAGAGCCAGAACCAACAGTTTTAAATTATTTGAACTCACTGTGTGTAGCCGAGAGCCCGCAGACGTTCCTGTGTAGCGGCGTCCATCTCTTGTTCAGAGCCTTCTTCCATGGTTGCCAGAATTTCCAGATATTTTGCATTCATCAGCAATTTCATTTCGTTGACTTTCTCGGGCTCAGTCTCAAGCAAATTTCTCTCTTCCCTGGAATCATCAGGTATGTAAAATAGCTGATTTGGCGGCCGCTTACGCGGATTTTCGGGATTGGTTTGGATGTATTTCCAGGGTCCTATTCGCATCATCTGCACTACGTTGCCTTCGTGATCGGCCTCAGCAAACACCTCCAATATAAATCCCTCTTCTGGTGACGGCATAAAGAGATCTCTACCCCTCATTTCTGTCTGAATGTCCAGACCTATTGCCTGCAATATAGTAGGCGGGACGTCTAAGTTGCTGCTCAACGCTTCGCTGACCATCTCCGCGCCTTGACCATTGGGGAGTTTGATGAGAAGAGGTGTACGGACTTGTTCCTCATGCAACGTTGTCCCATGCCACCATCCGCCATGTTCATAAAATTCTTCTCCATGATCGCTGGTAAGTACGATGATACTGTTATCGTAAAGACCCGCTCCGCGCAGAGTTTCCATCACCCTGCCGATCCAGTAATCGAGATACTGTATCTCCTGTTTATAATACTCCTCGAAAATTTCGACAAATTTTTTGTCCGGGTTCGGCATGGACGCGCGAGCATACCCTTCCCCTGAATATGGATGCTTGAAATATGGATCGTGAGGATCCATATAGTGCAGAAATAGAAATAATTTTTTATCCTTATTCCTGTCGATAAAATCGTTGAAATATCCGGTTACCGTCTCCCCGTTCCTGTAAAAGTGATACACGAACTTGTTGCTGGATATGTTCATCCAGACCAGGCGTAACACCCCGTACATAACCAGGCGCGATGCAGCTTCATTAGCGCCGAACAAAAACTTCGGCGGCAAATAAGTATATTCGTGAAATCCTTGCTGGAAATTATATACGGGAGCTAAATTTATATTAGTGACTATTCCCCCGCAATAATATCCTGAATTTGCTAACACTTCAGCAATCGTGGTAACACTTGCTGGAAGCGCATCTGTTTTATGAATAGCTCTATGTTCTGTAGGATAACGCGAAGTCAGAAGCGAGGCTGTTGAAGGCTTAGTATGAGTTGCCTGGGCGTAGTTCTCGGTGAACAAAGTTGCATCCCTTGCTAAAGCGTCGATGTTCGGTGACGGTACGGCTTGATCCTTCATATAGCATCCCAATCGATCCGGGCGAAGGGTATCTACCATTATCAGAATTACGTCAGGCTTTTCCTTGATGTCTGCTTGTTTAACTCCTGTGAATGGACTGTAAACCTGCTCAGTTTCGCCACTTAGGGAAGAACTTAAAATAATACCTATAATTAGAGTAACTATGATTACCAACGTATAGCCCACCGGCTGCAGGAACCGACGAATTACCCCTTTTAACGGAATTACCAATAGATGTCTAAGCGCTAAAAATAAAATAAAAGCACCCATTGCAAGAACTGCAATGGTCAATAATCCCATAGGCTCAAAATATCGTACCTTTTCGGCATGAAAATCTCGGAAGGCGCGAAAGAAGAAAACCAGAAATATAACAGAGGAAAAACTGGCGCTGATGATAAACCCACCTAAATGTATCCTGCTGCTCTTTCGATCTTTATGAAAAGGCAGAATCTGCAGACTCATATTTAATGCTTTCCCGATAATACCACCCAAAAGTCCATAAGAGATAGTTGCGAAGAGAAATCCGGAAAGATTGGCAGGCTTCCCCCCGAATTCTGATATGAGCAATACTTCCACAATCCCTGCCAGGATGCCCCCTATCGTGCCCGCTTTAAATGTGAAAATGTTGGTTCTTATCAGTCCCGTAATGTGATCTTTTATCATGGGTTTCTCGGTTCTTTGATTTTTATATTAATTACTGCTGTTCGTTGTCTTTGCTACACTATTCAAAATGGCTTGGTTTTTCTTGTCCGATTTAACGTCTCTGATATCGGGATGATCTTTGAAAAATACTCCCGGAAACATGCGTCTGAGGACCCTTCTACATCCCCCTAATCTTAGCAGAAAATGCAGGTTGAATGCCTCCAGGAAACCTAATGGCTCAGTAACCACTCGAACTTCCCCCTCTCGCAGAGCCGCCATTACAGATGATAGAGTTAAATCTGCTTTAATCTCTGTATAGGTTTTACCTATGTGCCTAAGATAATGCCCGTCAGAGTTACCTACCAGAGTTTTCCCGTACTTCCTTGCAAATGCTTCAGCTTTTTTATTCGGATTGTAATGTTTAGTGTGGAAGTTGTGAATCTCAACACCGTCGAATAAATGAGCGTAATCGTAGAGTTTATCGCGCAGACATATTGGATCGAATGAGAAAGGATGTGGTGCTACAATGAAGACGTCATGCGAGCTTTTATAGTCTTCCAAATCCTCGAATGAATGTATGTTATTAGCATCTTTATTTGCATTCAGGATTAAGACATGCGCTCTGCCAATACACGCTTCAACTGCCGGAATCACCAACATATTGCGTTCTAAAGCATAATCCTGCCAGGCTTCCTCGTAAGTGAAGATCCGATGGTTGGCGATGGCAATGATGCTATAACCCAGGTCGGCACAACGGTCTATCAATTCATAAGCAGAATAGAACAGTATATCGCAATGGTCGTCCTGCGTGTGTAGGTGAAAATCTGCTTTCAACCATTCCATATCACCCAACCTGCTAATTCCCTTCCCTCGACTTTTTCATGTCCTCCATCTGTTGCTTGTAATCTGTTCTTCTCGTCAGGAAGATGATCGCTCCAAAAACGTTCACCGATATAGAAACGAAGTACACCATAGTCGCCGAGAGCAACATGGCGGTTCGTACACCGGAATCAGAGCCAGCTATAACGCCGAGGCTGTCCAGAAGACCCATGAATGCCCCCTCGCGCAATCCTATTCCCGCTATCGACAAAGGTATCATGGTTGCTATCTGCGTCATCGGCCCTACTTTCAACACATCAGTGAGGAGAAGTCCCGCTCCCATCGCCAATGAATTGGTGTAATAAGTTAGAAACCAGAAGAAATAGACCGCCAATCCCAGAAAAATTGCAGCGATAAGGTTTCCCTTTCTTTCAGAATAGATCGTGAACGCATCTACCATCCTATTTAAGGGCTTTTCAATTTTGCCTTTAAGCGGAAAATTAAGCGTTAACACTCTTCTGAAAAAACCTGGGCTGTAAAGCAAAATCAATGCTACTACGAAAAAAAACGCGAAAAACGCTCCAAAAATGTATAGAAATTTAATATTTATCGATCCAACAAAGAACGGAAGGGTGATCAGCACCAGCAGACTCAGTGAGAAGAAAGTCCCGATCATTTTCTCAATCAGTACCACTGACACCGATGCTTCGGTTTTGCCGGTATATCGTGCAATGTCGTAAGCTTTATAAGCTTCCAACCCTACGCCCGTCGGGGTGAAAGTTCCCAAGAAACGCCCCACCAAAAAGGTCTTGACGATGTGAGGGAAGGGAACGTTCAGGTCTTGTCCCTTCAGCAAAACCTTCCATCTCATGATGGAAAAGAAAATCGCACCTATTTGCATCAAAATCGAAGCTG
>CBDUWK010000320.1:0-3670 GCA_965370905.1 uncultured bacterium
CATCGATCTGTCTCTAGGGGCAGCAAAGGCAGTTGGTTTAGTCGTGTCAGGAACGGCGCGAGTACGGATTGAAGTGGTGGAGTGGGGAGGATGAAGAAAACAGAAAGGGGTAGCGGAAGATGTCACTAATTCAGTTTTTTAACGAACGCGTGAAAAAGTTCTCTATTTTTGACGTCAAGCTTGCACAAGGTGCAGCCATCTTTGTCGCTCTGGTTGTAGTGAAACTCTTTCCACAGATTATGGACATTCATATCTGTTGGTTTATCTCTCTCGCAATCCTGTGTGCACTCCGACCGGTTTACGTGATGTTTCTCAAAAAGTGAGCAGCGCAAAATCATTCCCAGAATTGCCGAAGATATTGAACTACATCGGGGTGATTACTACTCGTGGATTACCTATTTAACGGCTTTCAGATTTTAATTATTACATAATGGTTGGCTTCAATGGTTCATGCTGTCGGGAGTAAAAAAGGCGATGCCCGCTGGTATCGCTACACTGCCCGCACCATAGCTCTGATCTGGGCGTTATGCTGGCTTTACGTTGCTTTGACTATAGTAGCCATGCGCGGCCTTGATTGGGTGGGGATCACTTTAGCTTTCGGTTATTGTTCTTTCTTTTTCGGAAGCGTCGTTATAGCATGGCTATGGGAGAGGAATGGTGGGATACTTCTTATCTTTGAGGGAATTTCAATCGGAATTATCTATCCATTCTGGATGTCCGGTCGTGTGATCACAAAATTTATCATCCATCTCGAACTCACCCTGGTCGTGCCAGCGCTTGTAGCAGGATTTTTATTTTTGATGAGTTGGTATAAATCCCGACAGGCGGTTACAAATAATGTGAGGGAAAACAGCTGAAGCAAAGTAGTCATAATCAATTGATATGATTGTATGTAAATATAACTAATTGATTTAAACGAACTTAACAATCGATTCAATCTTAAGGAGATGATTCTCATAAGATGATCGGTCTCGGAGATTATTAACTATAAGGGGAGTTGTTCAGAAAGATGACAAAAACAAAACCGCTAATGCTTCGCCTCGGTGTGGCAGCTTGGGGTATCCCTTTAATCATCGCAGCAATCGCCTTTGGCGGCTGGGTTTTCTCGTTGTTTGTGGCAGTTGTGGCTGCCGTTGCTCTTTACGAATTTTACTCTGTGTCCGAGACTCTTCAATTCAATCCTCAAACATTTCCTGCGGTATTTTTCGCATTTGCTTCGGTGTTCCTCACTGCCTTCATGGCGGCAGGAAGTTGGTTGATTCTAATGCTCTGTCTGGCGGTTTTGCTGGTCTTCATAGAAATAAGATTCGGCGAACGTAAGGCCTATAGGGATCTACCCCTTACGCTTTTTGGGTGGGCTTATATTCCACTATTTTTAGGAACGCTTGTTTTTGTCCGTGGGGGAATCTTCGATGACTTGGCACCCTCTGCAGGATATACACTATATTTCCTCTCCTCAATTTGGATCTGCGATACGGCGGCATATGCTGGAGGGAAAAATTTCGGCAGACTCAAAATGGCCCCCTTTGTCAGCCCCAATAAAACCTGGGAGGGTGCATTTTTCGGGCTCATAGGAGCCTTATTATGGGCCCTATTGTGGATACCTTTTCTGGCCAGAGAGACCAATGTAGCTGACTTGATATATGTGGCACTTATCGTAGGTATAATTGGTCAGTTGGGGGATCTGCTCGAGTCTTACTTTAAGCGTTCAGCCGAGGTAAAAGACATGAGCAATCTCTTGCCGGAACACGGTGGCATCCTGGATCGGTTCGACAGCCTGATCCTCTCCGCTCCATTTGTATTTGTATATCAAGTCGCGATGGGGAGAATTGCCCTTTTTTAAATGTCCGCAGGAAACTATCCATGAATTTTCAGATCGAGATCAAATAGATATGGAACACTGAAATGGCGAATTTCCCTGATCATCCTATAAGCCAATTCTCCGAAGCGCCGTAAAACCGTACGTTTTCTAAACAATAACAGACAGAATTCTCATTTGAAAACCGCGCCAGCCGTTATCTTGGCTCTGGTTCTATCCAGTGGAATATATCTCGGTGATTTGTCATATCTGATAGATCCTGTCGGGGTGATAGCCGCATGCATTGTGCTTATAATCATCCCTTTTTTTACATTAAGCCGGCAATGGAGCGATATTTTCGTTCTGTTTGCTGTCTTCAGTTTAGGCTTCTTGATTGGAAACAGATCTAATAATGCTTTGGAAGCAGCGGATCGTCTCCCCAGCGGCCCGGTTGAGATTTATGGTAAAGTTATAAAGCAACAGTATCATGACGATAACAGACAAGTTTATGTATTTAAATCGGAGCGGATATCGACTGCAAATATCCAGGAACGTCAGATTAGTTTTAAGTTACGTCTAATCACCTCTGCCAATATTATCTTGCAGCCGGGAACCCAAATCATTCTCACAGGCCAAATTCAGCCTTATCGTGATAGACGCAACCCTGGCGGTAGAGATTTTCGTCGTGAATTTGCCCGTGAAGGAATTATCGGCTGGATCAAAACTGATAAGATAGATATTATTAATTCAACTCAAACGCGACCTTCGGTTCACGATAAAATTGCGGGTGCTACGCGGAGCGTTCTTCCTCCCCGTCAGGCTGGATTATTAACCGGTATGCTATTGGGTGATAAATCCGAGTTGCCAAAGGATATAAAGGAAGACTTCCGTGACAGCGGACTTTACCACCTGCTCGCTGTGAGCGGACTTCATATAGGGTATCTCCTGGTTATTTTATCTTTGGTATTGAACACTTTACTACGGAGTATTAGATTGCGTCGAATTGTGCTGCTTATGGGATTATGGGGCTATGTTCTGCTGACCGGCGCCAATCCCCCGACAGTTAGAGCCGCAATTATGATCACATTGATTATGGCCAGTTTTTTTACACGCAGGATTCCACGCATGTGGAATATATGGGGGTCGGCGGCGCTGCTAATGTTGCTCTTTGCGCCGCAGCAGTTATTCAGACCGGGTTTTCAGCTTTCATTCGTTGCCATGGCTGCAATTTTGTTTGTTTTGGATATAATCAACAGGCAAAGCTCCGATGGTAAAGTACATTCAATACAATCTCTCAAGTTCCGCAAAATCGTCAGGAATTATATCAGCATGCCCCTGTTGATAAGTCTCAGTATTGTGGTTTTGACCGCTCCTATACTCATAGCGCATTTCGGTAGATTCACGCCAGTTTCCATTGTCTTAAACCTTGTTGCCATACCGCTCGCTGGAGGTATCTTCGGTTTGGCCTGGGTGATCTTGCTTATGCATCTTATCTTAGGTATGACGATTCTTCCATTGAATAGCGCTCTTGAGTTAGGCCTGCGAGGAATTGAATTCATCGCCGACCTGGGAGCCAGAATTCCAGTCGATTCTTTGACGGGTAGTGTGGATTTTATCTCGGCTATTTCTCTCGCTGCCATTTTTATCCTGGTAATTTCTTCAATCGGGTGGAAGAGGAGGATCATCTACCTGGCTACAGGGTTAGCACTGCTAATGCTGATCCCCCTTATCCAGACGCCTTCACATCTCCGTATCGAATGTCTCGACGTAGGCCAGGGGGACGCAACGCTGCTGTCCTTTCCCGGAAGATCAAATCTTCTGATAGATTGCGGCGACAAAGCAGCGGCAGCCTTCGAATTGATTCCTTCATTT
>CBDUWK010000321.1:0-3651 GCA_965370905.1 uncultured bacterium
CTGATGGTCGCTGGCTATACCATCATCGTTACAGTAATTGTTTCCATCGCGGCAATCTCTTATCTGAAAGTATCTGGCGCCTTTAGCCGGCGTGGTGCGGAGGTGGAAGATGGTGTCGCCTAGGCAACGCATCCGGTTTATTAAAGGAGTTCGGTCCACATTCTTCTATCTATTGGTAATCACAATTGGCCTGGTGATCATCTTGCCGGTATTCTTCATAGTCTCGCTATCTTTCCTGACCACCCACGAAGCCTACTCCTATCCATTACCTCTACTGCCGAGTCTGACGTCAAAATTTAGTTTAACTTATGGTGAACGAGGATATTTGTTGAGTGTATACGATCGTGTAGCCGGAGAATATGAGACAGTCCTGGATACAGATGATTTAGAAAAAATGTCTATCTACATGGAGAATCGATTAGGGACCCCAGTTTCAGTAGCAGAGATTGAAGAGCAAATTGCACGGCTGCCAAACGAAGACCCTGTTTATTTCTCAAAGAGGGTCGATTTGCTGCATAACTATAAACTTTTCTTCGTAATCACCCGCGATGCAGTGCCTGCGCTGATCCGCAGCCTGCAGATTTGCGCGCTGACGGTCGTCATCTCGATCTCCGTTGGGGGCCTGGCAGGCTATGCCTTTGCCCGGTACATGTTTTATGGAAAAGACATGATGAAGTTCAGTGTTCTATTCGTACGTATGTTTCCAGCTATTGCTATTGCGATTCCGATGGTAATCATCCTGGCGAGAATGGGTTTCTATGATCAACCAATCGGTTTGGCATTGGTTTATTCTATTGGGAATATTGCCCTGACGACCTGGATCACTGCGAGTATCTTTATGAGTATCCCCGAGTCATTGGAGGAGGCGGCTCAAGTTTTTGGTGCGACGAGGCTTCAGGCATTTATTAAGACTACCTTACCGTTGGCTTTACCAGGTCTGGCTGCTGCGGCGATGTACGCCTTCCTGGGAGCGTGGAACGAAACTGTGTCGGCGCTCATCCTGACGCAATTCAACCCGACTTTTTCCGTTGTGGTTTATCAATCCCTGGTCGGCGCAACCGGTCAAGTAAACTTGGCCGCCGCGGGTGGTATCGTTATGGCAATACCGGCAGTGATGTTTACCTTCATCATCCGCCGCTATATCAAACAAATGTGGGGCGGCGTTACAGTTTAGGAGATTGTACGATGGCAACTTTAACATTCGATCATGTAACCAAACGTTTTGGAAAAGTTGTTGCGGTGAACGATTTCAGCTTGATAGTTGAAGATGGAGAATTTCTGGTTTTACTGGGTCCTTCTGGATGCGGTAAAACAACCGCCATGCGCATGGTGGCCGGTCTGGAAGAAGTGACTTACGGAAATATCTATATTGACGATCAAGATGTTACCTTCCTGCCACCCAGGAAGCGGAATGTAAGCATGATTTTTCAAAATTATGCTGTCTGGCCCCACATGACCGTGTATGAGAATATTGCTTACCCGCTGCGTCTTAAGAAAGTATCAAAAGTTGAGATTGATAGGATCGTGAATGGAGTCGCTGGGATGGTCAAGATTGGGGAGCTCTTAAAACGTTACCCTTCCCAACTTTCTGGTGGGCAACAGCAGCGCGTTGCTGTCGCCAGAGCGCTGGCAGTTGAACCGAAAATATTTTTAATGGATGAGCCGCTATCCAATCTGGATGCAAAGCTGCGCGGTTCTATGCGCACGGAATTGAAAACCATCCATGCAAAAACTGGTGCAACGAGTGTATTTGTCACCCACGATCAATCTGAAGCGATGAGTATGGCTGACCGGATCGTCGTTATGAAAGACGGAGAAGTTATTCAGATTGGGACACCGGACGATGTATATGACCGGAGCGCGAGTGTATTCGTAGCTGATTTTATCGGAACACCACCAACCAATTTTCTTGACGTGGAGAAAATAACCTCGAATGGGGTTTGTCGATTAATCAGCCCC
This sequence comes from uncultured bacterium, assembly GCA_965370905.1. Classification (GTDB taxonomy): domain Bacteria; phylum Electryoneota; class B3-LCP; order B3-LCP; family B3-LCP; genus JALGVT01. The sequence continues at coordinate 1,960 of CBDUWK010000321.1, forward strand.
CATTTCGATATGGAGGTAGAAGAAGGATGTGATGAGCACTTGCACTCCTATGAGAAAAATGAACTTATCATGGGTGTGCGTCCTGAAAACATTAATATAGTCAGCGAAGATAGCGCTTTATTTACTGCTGAGTGCATCGTGTCTGAACCTCAGGGCTCACATCAAATAATTGCGATCCAATTGGATGAAATTTATATCAAAATTGTGGCACCTGCTCAGCCAAAAATTAACCCAGGGGATATTCTTCACCTCAATTTTAATCAGGATACCCTTCGATTTTTTGACCCAGAAACTGAATTGAGTATTGATCTGCCAAGCACCAATGATCAGACTTGAAAGAGTTTCTGAGAAACCCATCCTTACCCAGAATCCTGGAAATCCTTGGGAAGCAGGCGCCGTATATAACTGCGCCGCTGTTTACAAGGATGATCTGGTCCACTTGATATACCGGGCAACTGATATCACTTCAAATGGCTCACAGGGAAAGTACGTCAACAGCCTCGGTTATGCGGTAAGCAGTGATGGTTTACTATTCAATCGCTTGGGGAATCCAATTCTCAGCAATGACGTTGAGCAGGAAGCAAGGGGTCCAGAGGACCCACGCATAGTTAAGATTGGTAACACCTTCCATATGATGTACACGGGATTCGGGGGCAGATTTCCGGGGGATTACCGCATATCATACGCCACATCAAAGAATTTAATCACCTGGAAACGACACGGCATCGTTCTGGATGAACCGAATAAAGATGCATCTTTGTTCCCTGAGAAAATCGGTGGGCAGTACATTCTATTGCACCGCAGACCACCAGATATCTGGATATCGAGCTCATATGACCTCAAGGAGTGGGGTGACCATAGAGTTTTGATGAAAGCAACGCAAAGTTCGGACTGGGAAAATGAAAAGATCGGTATAGCTGGCCCGCCAATAAAAACCGAGAATAGTTGGCTGCTTATTTACCATGGAGTGAGCAAATCTCACTGCTATCGATTAGGAATCGCCGAATTAGATTTAGATGAACCTTGGAGAGTGATCTCGCGTCAGAGAGAGCCAATATTAGAGCCCGAGTTGGATTGGGAGATCAATGGTCATGTTCCTAACGTGGTTTTCAGCTGTGGGCAAGTAATTATTGATGGAGTTTTAATTGTGTACTATGGAGCTGCTGACACAGTTATTGGGGCAGCTAGTATCCCCCTGAGGGATATTCAATTTTCATAATCTATGCTTCACGATAATCGTTGGTCTTCAGAAAGTATTGCCAAGAAACTGGAGCTAATTGAACCTCTGGTTTACCGTGATAAAATTTCATTGCCGCCTTTCCGGTATTTTGATTTAAATAATTTATCTTTTCAAAATGTCAACAGTTTTGACTTCGAGATAAGAGATTCGACAGAAATAACAGCTAATTCTTATTGGGGGGGAGTGGATAGGAACTTCATTCTTCAAACCGGTATCCAGATACCAAGCGATTGGCCAATAGATTCACCTCTCGGACTTTATCTGCCGATCGGAAATGCAGGTGATTTCAGCCATCCAGAGGCTTTGGTCTATATCGATAATGAGCCCTATGCTGCAGTTGACCGACATCACCAAGAAGTTTTGCTGCCAAAAAACCTCACCAGAGACAGCTCACACAATCTAATCCTGCACGGGTGGACGGGCAGTTTATCGCGAGGAAAGGTTCATTCTTT
>CBDUWK010000322.1:0-3621 GCA_965370905.1 uncultured bacterium
TTGACCGATCTCGACATGCCATTTCAGGATTTCTCCTTCTTGGATACCTTCACCGAGATCAGGTAACTTAAATTCGTACATGGCGTTCTCCTAAAAGTTGAGGGTTTCCTCGATCGCCCTATAAATCCTGGCGGGATCAGGGAAGTAACCCGCTTCTCTACCAAAGTAGGGGGTGACAGTGTCGTAACTGGTGACTCGCTTGACTGGCGCCTCCAAGTATAGCAACACTTTGTCATTAATTTTTGCTATCACTTCGGAAGCGATACTCATGCTCTTCGGCGCTTCCTGCACGATCACACATCGCCCCGTCTTTTTAACGGATTCTGCAATGCAATCTCCATCCATGGGGCTGACAGTCAGCAGATCGATCAACTCTACCTTTTTACCCAGCTTCTCCTGTATTTCATCAACTGCCTTGATGGTAACGCGCATCATCGCACCCCAGGATATGACGGTGACGTCATCACCTTCATGAACTATCTGAGCTTTGCCGATCTCCATAACTTCCTCTTCGTCAGGCACTTCTTCCCGAAAAGCGCGATAAGACCTCTTGGGTTCCATGAAAACCACAGGATCAGGATCGCGGATGGCAGCCAGCAGGAGCGCCCGGGCGTTGCGGGGTGTAGAAGGTATAACGACCTTGACGCCAGGAATGGTCGAGTACAATGCTTCACGACTTTCGCTATGATGCTCCATAGCTCTCACTCCGCCGCCATACGGCATTCTCACCACCAGAGGAACTGTCCAACCACCCTGCGAGCGTGATCTGAATCTCGAGGCGTGTCCCTCTAATTGGTGCGTTATCAAATAGGAGAAACCGGAAAATTGCATCTCACAGACCGGCTTAAGTCCCGCCAGCGCCATGCCGATAGAGGTTCCAATAATACCCGATTCAGCCAGCGGCGTATCGATGACCCTATCTTCACCATATTTGTTCAAGAGTCCAGCCGTAGCCCGGAAGACCCCTTCATCCACTCCGACGTCTTCACCCAGAACTACTACGTTGTCATCCTTTGCCATTTCCTGCTCCATGGCGAGGTTTATCGCCTGGACCATATTTATTTTAGCCATTATCGGCTTCCTTTCTCAGATTATCCAGGAACTCCTGCTTCTGTTCCTCAAGTTCGGCATGCTTCGTTCCAGAGACATAATCGAAGCAGGCTTCCGGTGGCAAGTCCTTGAAATCTTCGAACTCTTTTACTGCCGTATCGATCTCTTCCTTTATTTCAGCCTGCAGTGTTGCTTCTTTTTCCTCATCCCATATGCCTTTGCTCTCGAGATACTTCTTGAAACGCGGGATGGGATCCTTCTTCTGCCATTGGGCTACTTCATCATCGCTGCGATACTTCTTGGGATCGTCTGCGGTGGTGTGCATCATCAAGCGATAGGTTATCGCCTCGATAAAGGTGGGACCACCACCAGAACGAGCCCGGTCTAAAGCTTCTTGCGTGGCCGCATACATGGCCAGCGGATCGTTTCCATCAACCTGGAGGCCCGGAATACCGTAAGCGATTGCTTTCTGGGCGAGAGTCTGGGCTTTGGTCTGTTTGTGACGGGGCATTGAGATCGCCCATTGGTTGTTCTGGCAGATGAAAACCACCGGCGCCTGCCACACACCAGCGAAATTCATAGCTTCATGGAAATCGCCCTCGGACGTTGCTCCATCTCCCATGAATGCCACCACGGCAGTGTCTTTTTCGCCGCGATATTTCACGGCATATCCGATTCCGACGGCATGCAGAGTCTGCGCGCCTACTATAATGGAGATAGGTAGGGTACGGTAGTCTTTAGGCTTCTTGTTGCCTTCTTCGAAACCGTTATAGAATACAAGCGCCTGAACGATAGATTCACCCCGCACCAGGCGCGCACCTGCTTCACGGAAGGCGCCCACAAACCAGTCGTTCTTTTTCATCAGGTAGGCCGGCACTACGTGTGCAGCCTCCTGGCCGGTGCTGGGACCTACCGTGCCGATTCTTCCCTGCCTCTGCAGGTTGATCATGCGCTGATCCGCTTCCCGGCTGAGAACCATCCAGCGGTATATTTCCAGCAGTTCCTTTTTATCAATGTTTGGTTCGAGTTTCTCATCTACGTTCCCGTTTTCATCGAGAATTTGCATATAAGAAACCGAAAATTTCGCTACTTCTTTCAGCGGCATATTTTTCTCTTGTAATGTTAACCTAATTTAAGCTTTGTTGGTGATATTCAGTTTATTTAGTCTTAATTCCCGGTCTTTGGCAAATCGTTCAATCCCCTTTAGTATCCATTCCGGTGAAAGATGCGCGTCTTCGATGACTGTGTCCAGACCACCACCACCTCGCCAGGCATTATCCCAATCCGTAGAGAGGGAATATTCCTCGCATACTTTATTGCAGAGCCAATCATGCATTAACCGGCGGGCGTTATTGCTTATGGTCATCGAGTCCATCCATTCATCGAAAGGCAGCACCTGGTTTCGGTACTTATCCGGCATTGTTCGGAAAAGATCGTAGCTCGGAGCGGCGATTACTTTGACATTCAAACCCAACCTGTCGAGTTCCGGCAAGACGGCTATGGTGTTATGCGTTGAACTTGTTCCGGAGACGATGACCGTTCCGGCTTTAGGTTGTCCGGGATTGAAATCACGCATAATGTACGCCCCCTTTGCAGCCTCAAGGTGCGAAGGGATATTCAGAGCCTTCCGGTCAGGGATTTCTATCGGTGGGCGAGTGAGATGAAGAGCAATAATGGGCTGCTCCATAGACATTGCTTTGCCCAGAAGTACGGGAACTTCATTATATTCGTAGGGATATAGATTGATTACTTTGCCTTCAGGGAATAGCTGTGTCACCCCCGGCGAGAAGATTCCGAAGTGAGTTCGTGAATCTTCTGCGGTTTCCGGTCCAGAATGCCCTGCTACCCAGAGCACTTTGCCAAGCTTCCAGGGAGAATCTTGTGCAAGCTGGGAGAACAATCTCATCAAACCGTATTTCAGGTAGCTGAACGAACCATAAGTAGAACAGGCAGCATAGAATCCGTTAAACTGTTCCTCAGGGTGGGGATGCAGGTTGACGGTTGCTATGCCCACGGAAATACCGGAATTAGCGAATTCGGTTATTCCTTGTGGCAGCAGCGTTCCCCCGAGGTTATTTTCCCTGTCATACCATCCATGTCCCTCGAAATCTCCAAAGGGCTTGGAGAACCCGGATATATTGGTTGAATCGGCCAGGTCGGCAGACATGGCGATGAAAAGAGGTCTGCCGTAATGTTTCTCACAATAGGCGTTTACCCATGCACCCCATTGTGCCATGCCGTTTCGATTTGCTTTCTTTTCGCCAGGTTTAGCAAACAGCTCGGGAGGGTAGTTCTCATAGTCGGTCAAGGCACTGTCTTCAAGAGGATTTTTGTCAGCGATGAGCCTGAAGTTGGGAAGATCCTCTGGTATAGAGTCGCCCAATTCCACCAATGAATCAGCAATGTAATCTACTAGCTCACTATCGTTCTTCAAAACGCTGGAAACGATTTCTATATTAGCCAAAGCCTGTTCGTTGATCTCTGTCTTGTCTTGAGGAACGGGCTTGCCCTGACCTTCAAAGGTCACGTGGTATTTGCTGCTGAATTCCTCTTTGGTTTTCCAGAAAGCTT
>CBDUWK010000323.1:0-3611 GCA_965370905.1 uncultured bacterium
AGACATGGAGGCGGCTTTCGCTGAGCTGGAAAGCATGGTATCTGGCTTTGAGGGTAGACGAGAACTGCTCGAAGCGGACATCGATACAGACACTTTCCTGGGGATGGTGCGGGAATTAGAGGAGATGTATCGTTTGTCGAACCATGTGGAGGGTTTTGCAAGCCTGTGGTTCACGGAAGATACCCAGAAGCCGGACGCCCAGAACTTCCAGGCTCAGGTCGACCAATTTTTGGCGGGGTTGCAGAACCGGGTGCTGTTCTTCAGTCTGTGGTGGAAGGAGTTAGACGATGACCATGCTCAGCGACTGATGGCGGAAGCCGGTGATTATGGCTACTGGTTGGAGGAGATGCGACATTTCAAACCGCATACACTCACGGAGCCAGAAGAGAAGATCGTTAATCTTAAGAATGTGACCGGGCAGAATGCAGTCAGAACTCTTTACAACATGATCACAAACCGCTATTCCTTTAAGATGGAGGTGGAGGGTGAGGAGAAGAAACTGACGCGCGGCGAGCTGATGGTTTATGTCCGTCATCACGAACCAGCGGTGCGAGCGAAAGCGTACCAAGAACTGTACCGCGTCTATGGCGAGGATGGCGACATCCTAGGTCAAATGTACCAGACATTGGTGCGGGACTGGGGCAATGAGCAGGTTGACCTGCGTCATTTCTCGTCTCCCATCTCTTCCCGCAACCTGGTTAACGACATCCCTGATGAGGTGGTGAACACACTGCTGGAGGTCAGCGAGCGCAACGCCACGGTTTTCCAGCGTTTCTTCAATCTAAAGGCGCGTTGGTTAGGAATTGAACGACTGCGCCGGTACGATATCTACGCTCCCGTAGTGAAATCCACCAAAACATACGAGTTCGACACGGCAACAAAAATGGTGTTGGACTCCTTTGAATTGTTTGATCCACGCGGAGCAGAGATGGCAGAGCGTGTCTTCACGACCGACCACCTGGATAGCGAGGTACGAAAGGGCAAGGACAGCGGTGCTTTCTGCGCATCGTTGGATCCAAACCTGACGCCCTGGGTGTTGATGAACTACCAGGGCAGGGCGAATGATGTCGCGACCCTGGCTCATGAACTCGGGCACGCTATCCATTCCATGATGGCTTCGGATCACAGCCTGTTCACATTCCATTCATCCCTGCCTTTGGCTGAGACGGCCTCCACATTTAGCGAAATTCTACTGGTGAACCAGATGTTGGAACAGGAGAGCGACGAGGCGGTACGACGTGACATCCTCTTCCGCCAGGTGGACGATAACTACGCGACGATCATGCGGCAAGCGTTCTTCGCTCTCTTCGAACGTAAGGCGCACGAAATGGTTAAAGAGGGCGCCTCGGTTGATGAACTGGATGTGGCATACATGGAGAACCTGCGGACGCAATTCGGAGAGGCAGTAGAAGTCAGCGATGAATTCCGCTGGGAATGGATATCCATTCCACACATTTATGAGGTACCGTTCTACGTTTACGCTTATTCATTTGGACAGCTGCTGGTGCTTTCGTTATACCAACAGTTCAAGGAAGAGGGCGAGTCATTCAAGCCGCGCTATTTGAAGATCCTATCGGCTGGCGGCTCCGACGCGCCAGCGAAGATCCTGTCTGAAGCTGGGATCGACATGCACAGCGCAGATTTCTGGCAGGGCGGCTACGACGTCATCGCGGGTATGGTCAAGCAGTTAGAGGCCATTCCGGTGGTGGGTTAGTTCTCCGAAGGTTAAGGGATGTATATCGCAATTGAAGGTGTCATCGGAGTCGGCAAAACAACGCTGGCGCGGTTGCTGCAACCGGCGTTTGAAGCCGATTTACTGTTGGAAGTATTCGAAGAGAATCCTTTTCTATCGGATTTTTATACGGATAGGGAACGTTACGCCTTCCAAACACAGATATTTTTCCTGTTGAGTCGCTATCACCAGCAGCGACGGGGGGTTCCAGAGATCCTGGAGAGTAGAAAAGACTTGATTGCTGATTACACTTTTGAGAAGGATGCGTTGTTTGCGCTCATCAACCTCGACGGCGATGAGTTGGAGATGTACCACAAAGTTCACGATGCGCTGGCGGAAAAGATACCAGTCCCAGATCTGGTGGTCTACCTGAGAGCGAGTACCGATGAATTGATGAGACGTATTGCACTACGAGACCGTCATTACGAACGCAACATGGAATATAGTTATATAGATGATCTAAACCACGCGTACGATGACTTTTATGCCAACCATCACAAAGGGGCGGCAGTGCTTACGATCGACACCGATGATCTGAATTATGTCAAGAATCCAGATAACCTGACGTGGGTGGAAAACCGCCTGCGGCAGGTTTTAAAGCTACCCCCGTTCCAACAGGAGCTTCCCCTCAACCTCCAACCAGGCGATTGATGACCCGGAGGTAACTGCTACAGGGAGCCATTTTATGCGAATTACGCCTGCAACCTTGCTCAAAATTGCCCGCGATACAGCGACTCTGCGAGAACGTCAGTATCCAGACCTGCTGGCGGTGTACCTTCACGGTTCTGTGCTGGAGAAGAACCCATTGCTGGGGGGGACGACGGATATTGACCTATTCTTCGTGCATATCAACGAGGTAGAAGAGCGGCGAGAAATTGAGCGCTTGACCGACGAAGTGCATCTGGATATCTCCCACCATTCCCGCAGCGAGTACCGCAGGACGTTGGAAATGCGCCTGCATCCCTGGCTGGGTCCCACTATCTTCAGTTGCAAAATACTGTATGACCCGCAGCATTTTATGGACCTTGTCCAGGCGAACGTACGGGGGCAGTTCGACCGTCCGGATTATGTTCTTGAGAGAGCTCGCAGCCAGGCAGAGTACGCCCGCCAAATGTGGTTCACGATGTATAATCTGTCCGGCGAGCCCGACCTGGATGAGGTCGTGTTGTATTTAAAGGCAGTTGAACATGTCGCCAATGCAGTGACCAGCTTGAGCGGGGCTCCGTTGACAGAACGGCGGTTTACACTAAATTTCGCTGCACGGGCTGAAGGGATTGGAAAAGCAGGTTTATATCCAGGTTTACTGGGTTTGCTGGGGGGACCGAACGTGGATGCCGAGGTGCTGACCGGGTGGTTGGGACCCTGGCAGGTGGCTTATGATTCAGTGCCTCCGGAAGATGCGCCGCCTCGATTGCACCCTGACCGTAAGGACTACTATAAGCGAGCTTTCGAGGCCATTATCGGAAGCGGACAACCGTTGGATGTGCTGTGGCCAATGCTAAGGACATGGTGCCGGGCGGTCTCGTTTCTCCCCACAGAAGGCTCAGAGACGGATGTATGGCGGGAGGTGCTGCAGCATCTGGGCTTATTGGGAGGGGGATTCAAAGAGCGGGTGGCTGCGCTGGACGCCTATTTGGATATGGTTGAGGAGACGTTGGACGAGTGGGGGCGCGCCAGCGGGGCGGAGTACGAGCAGGAGATACTGTAATTGAAGGCAGATAAGGCGGATATCCTTCAGCCCAAATCCTACCCCAGGTAAATTTTAATCCCCCGGGCGGATGCTTCACAATCCAGCACTTGAAGTGAAAAGGATGTGAAGCTTTTGAGATTCTTGATCTTATATCCCATCATGATCCACCTCACAGGTTGTCAAGAAGGA
>CBDUWK010000324.1:0-3566 GCA_965370905.1 uncultured bacterium
TTCTTCACACCCTAAAGGGGTTCAGAATGACACAACGAATTTTAGAACAGCCCTTTCTTTATTTAAAAGCGATATTAGCAACATAGTGGACCTCAATTCCGACAAACGGCAACTGATCTTATCGGTAGGAGAACTCGCCAGGCTGGTTTCTGATTCAAGCAGGTCTTCATCAGGACCTTCCTTTTCACTGCGCGGCAGGCTGGGCAGCGAAGCTCACAGGCGGTTTCAAGAACAGCGCAGAAAAGCAGGGGCGTACCGGCAGGAAGTTCACCTGGACGTGGCTCTGAATGAACCTTCTCCTGATTCCGGTGAATGGCTGGTGCGGATTCGCGGCAGGCTGGACGGACTGGTGGAAGAGATCGACCGCTCGGTCATCGAAGAGATCAAGACGGTGGCGATGTCGCCCAAGCAGTTTGAAATCTTCTCACCGACAGAATTTCCCCGCCATCTGCGCCAGGTGGAGATATACACTCATCTTCTCTCGCTAAACCGCCCTGAAAGGCTATGCTGCGGCAGGCTGATATATATAAATCTGCCCGATGGCAAGAAACGGTCGTTCGAAATTCCTTATGAAACCTCTGAGATCGAGACGATTCTTAGAAATGTAATCGATGACCTCATCGATAATGAGAATAGACGTGCTGAAGAAGCGGTTATTAAACGTAGTATTGCTGATAAGATAAAGTTTCCCTTTAAGACGAAAAGGGCAGGCCAGAGTGAGATCATCGGTTCGGTATTTGAAAGTCTGGATGAAGGTAGAGACCTCTTATTCGAAGCGCCTACAGGTCTGGGGAAGACGGTCGCGGTTCTCTACGCCTCGATGGGTTTCGCGCTGAAGGAAGACAAGCAGCTCCTCTTTCTCACATCCAAAACCACTCAGCAGGATCTGGTATTCGAAACCGCAGATTCCATCAGAGTGGAAAAGCTGTTTCCGCGTATCCTGTTACTCCGCGCCAGGCAGAAGTTATGCCTGCAGGAGGAAATGAGCTGCGACCCAGAAGAATGCGCTTACCTGGAAAACTTCGAGAGCAGGCTGAGGGATTCTCAGGTTATCGACCAGTTGCTGGCAGAAGGATCGATATACCCGGATCGGTTAAGCGAAATAGGCGAAGAGCACAAGCTCTGTCCGCATGAATTACAGCTCAGGCTATGCGAAGACATCGACCTGATAGTCGGAGATTACAATTACGCTTTCGATCCTACCTGTCGTCTGACAAGCCTCTTCGAAGAAGGCGATCCGTCCCGCTTAATTCTGATCGTGGATGAAGCACACAACCTGCCAGACCGGGCGAGGGGATACTATTCGGCAAAGCTGGAATTTACAGAGGTCGCTTCTGCAGTTGCAAAATTGCAGGAAGATAACATCCACAAATTCGATCAGGTTATAGAAAATATAAAAGCGCAATTTGAATATTACCTGCGGGAAGCTCCCGCGGAACCTGATCCCTATCCGATTCAGCTGGCATTGTCCGGTTGGGAAAAGATAGTGCGGGATTTTGAGATGGCCCTGGTTCCCTACTGGTACCGATTGGCTGCCGCGGATGAACCGACCGAGGATGATCCGGTATTATCGTTATTCCGGAAGCTGGAAAATATTGTACGGGTGTTGAATTACGAAGGCGATAATTTCGCGCATCTTATTCGGAGAAATCCAGCGGTTTTAGAAGTACTTTGTCTGGATGCCGCGCCCTTCCTCAAGCAGGATTTCTCATCGGTGCACGCCGGGATCTGCATGTCTGCAACCTTACAGCCGATAGAATGGTCCGCGCAACTGCTCGGTTCAGGAGATAACGCACAACAATTTTCTCTGGAAAATCCCTTTCCCAGGGATAATTGCCGGGTATTGATAGATACCTCGGTGACCACGCTTTACCGGGAGCGAGAGGAAAACGTTACACCTATAGCCAGGCTGATAGAACGGTTCTACAATTGTGTCAATGAAAGGACGCTGGCGTTCTTTCCCAGCTACGCATTGATGGAGAGGATCGTCCGGAAATTGCAGATCGAAGCTATATTTATCCAGGAGGAGGGAGCCTCGGATAAACAGAGGGCGGATCTCCTGAACGCCTTCAAAATAAGTTCTGCCGGAGTGCTATGTTCGGTGATGGGCGGCATCTTCGCTGAAGGTATCGATCTGCCGGGAAAGCTGGCCGAAGCTGCGGTAATAGTTGGTGTGGGTTTGCCGCAGGTATGCACGGAACGTGAGATGATGCGTGCCTATTACGACCGGCAGGGTGAGGATGGCTTTCAATTTGCTTATCTCTACCCGGGGATGCAGCGTGTGATTCAATCTGCTGGTCGTGTCATTCGCAGCGAGACCGACCGGGGGGTGATCCTCTTGTTGGATCGCAGGTTCGCTGAGGATAGTTATCAGAGACTGCTGCCCGGACACTGGTACCGAAACAGTCCGGGCGAGTTGGTTTGCCGACAGGGGGAAGAGAGCATGGAGGAAGCCATTAGAAATACTATGAGGGGATTGAAAAATGTCATTTGAAGTCGCGGGTTTAGGATTATGCGCCTGGGATACGCTGCTGCTCTTTGATGGGTATCCCTGGCCAAACCAGAAGGTGGAGGCAGTGGACAGCGCAGTCTGTGGTGGAGGGCCAGTTCCGACAGCCCTGGCGGTTTTCTGCAGGTTGGGCGGTGAGGCTGCCTTTATCGGGGTGGTAGGGGATAAACAGGCGGGGTTGAAGATTCGCTGCGATCTGGAAAGGTACGGAGTCGACGTATCCAGCATGCTGATGCGCCCCAACCGGCGTTCAGCCTGCGCATATATATGGATAGATAAGCACACGGGCGACCGCACTGTAGCTCTCGAACCGGGTGATGTAGAGGAGATAACGGAGGAAGAACTTCCGGTCGAACTTTTAGCAGAGACTCCCTACCTGTTAATTGACGGGCGGCAGGCGGATATCTGCATTAAGGCCGCGGAAATGTGCCGGGATGGGGGAGGTGAGGTTATCCTGGATGCCGGGAGTCCTCGGCAAGTGATCGAAAAACTATTAGAGGTGACGGATCATGCAGTGGTATCTCAAGACTTCGTTGAAGGGACTTTCCCGGGAATTTCCAGCGAACGAGCACTTGAAAAGATTAGAGCGATGGGCTCTGCAAGCGTAGTGATAACACAGGGTGAGAAGGGTGGTATATGGCTCGAGGGAGAAGAGCAGGGTAGGTATGAGGCATACCAGGTATCGGCACTTGACACCACCGGCGCGGGCGATGCTTTCCACGGGGGATATATGTACGGCCTGAAGAGAGGGTGGGATATAGTTAGACGATGCGAGTTCGCTTCAGCAGCAGCGGCTATGGTTTGCAGGAGACTGGGAGGGCGAACGTTCGCACCTGATTACGATGAGGTAGTTTCATTTATGCGCAGTTATAAATAGAATTAAAGGCGGAATACACCATGAAACGATTTTACCTGGTAATAACTGCAATTGTTACATATTTTGGTCTTTTAGTGCCGACCTCCCAGGGCGTTAGATCCTACTGGCAGCAGGACGTTTCATATAAAATGGATGTTGAGCTTGGTGCAGACGGAAGGACATTATCAGGTCATTTAGATT
>CBDUWK010000325.1:0-3558 GCA_965370905.1 uncultured bacterium
CTCTGATGAAGACTTACCCTGGTTAATAAGTAGCTGTGGGTGCCAGTATTCCATTACCTCTCGCCCCGATTAAAGTAACGTATCTGGATTTAATAATTATTATTAGATTTCAAAATTGTGCTCCGCTGGCGAACCATAATCTGGTCCGCCAGCGGTAAGCTCAGGCGTATCCTGCAAGGATAGCCTACATGATTGTTGTTAACGGTTGTTAATGGTGACAGATATACTGTCATCCCAAACCTGTACAATTGCAGTACAGTTGGTGCCGTCACCATCACCATCCTCGGTACCAATACCCTGGACGGATACGGTTGTGGCAGTACCAGCGGAACTTATGTTATAGGTTCCGTTCTCGTTAGTAGGCTGAGTCGTCAAGTAAGCCAGACCCGCAGCACTGGCTTCTAACAGTTCAAAGCTGCCGCCACCGCCACCCATGGCTGTAGGCCGACGATGATGCTGCTGCGCGCGAGACGCTAAGTTGACCAGATCTGCAGTTATGGCGTCGAGGTTCGAAGACGCGGCCTGGTCGTTAAACATGTTGATACCGACGACCACCGCAATACCGACGATGATCACTGACAGTACGATGAGTAGAAGTTGCTGTTGTCCCATGATTCCTCCAATTGACCTTGTTGTTTGTTTTGTGCGCTAGTTTATCAAATTCTTCTGCGCCGCCTATTTACGACTTCCCTTTATACAATCGCCGTGCCACTTTTCTAACCAATTGTATATATATAACTTATGAACAATATATTAGCCTCATTCATCAGATAGGCTTTTAAAACCGGTATTTTGCGATTAACGTCGCGAAAAAGTGACTAATTTTGGCAACTCAGTCACTTAAATTATTAACATTTAACATCTTATAGATTGTCACAAGAATATGACACTGTCATAATATTATTACTCAAACCAATAATTGTCCAGATTTTGGCAACTTTTATTCTCTATGCTTCGGAATAGAGGCGCCTGGTGGGAGGGATGCCAAGCTGCTTCATCTTACGGTGGTAGTTTTGCCGGGGAATGCAGGCAGTTTTCGAAGCTTTGGTGACGCTGCCATTATGTCTATGTAAATTTTCGAGGAGGTATCTTTTTTCAAATTCTCTGCGTGCATATTTTATCGGCATGTTGAGAATTTCCGTCATCCAATCTATAACCATACGACCGGATGCATCGTCTGATAAGTCATGAAGCGTAATGGGTTTTCCATCTGATAAGGCTATGGCTCTCTCTATGATATTTTCTAATTGCCTAACGTTCCCAGGCCATTCCTGGCTGCAAAGGTAGTTTATACCATCCTTGGTGATATCGCAGGTAGGGCGGTCGAATGCCTGACAATATTTATCTATGAAATATCTCACCAGCAGTGGAATATCTTCCTTACGGTCACGTAGAGCCGGTAGATTTACCGCTATAACATTCAATCTGAAATATAGATCGTTACGGAAATTACCATCTTTTATTTCCTTTTCCAGGTTTCTGTTGGTGGCAGCAATCAACCTTATATCAACTGGAATTACATCCTTACCTCCGACACGCTGAATCGTTCTATCCTGCAAGGTTCGCAGCAATTTAACCTGCAATGCTAAGGGAGTATCTCCAATTTCATCTAAAAAAAGCGTACCCTCGTTAGCTTCCTCAAAATAACCTCGTGTGCGCCGAACCGCCCCGGTAAAGGCACCTTTCTCATGGCCGAACAGCAAAGATTCCAACAGGTTTTCAGGAAGCCCTCCGCAATTGACACTGATAAAAGGTCCATTTGCCCGCTTACTATATTGGTGAATGGCATGCGCGATTAATTCTTTGCCCGTACCGGTCTCTCCATTTATTAATACAGACGTGGAAATTGGGGCAATACGTTTTACCAGAGAGAAGACCTCCTGCATTAGAGGGCTGGCGCTGATTAACCCATCTAAGGTAAATTTCTCTTCCAACTGCTGTCGAAGGAAACGGTTTTCCATGCGCATCATAGCTACTTCGACTAATCTCTCAGCTGTGAGTTGTACCTCCTCCAAATCTTGAAAAGGCTTCTCCATATAGTCCTCAGCCCCCTCTTTCATCGCCTGAACAGCCAGGGTAATATTGCCGTAAGCGCTCATTATCATAACTGCTGTCTCAGGCGAGGCAATCTTTATTTGGGGTAAGAGCTCTAATCCGGAGATTTCCGGCATTTTTATGTCTAAAAGCACCAGTTCATACGTTTCAGCACGGATCATTTCCAGCGCTTCTAACGGTTTGTTGCTCCATTCGACGGTCCATTTATCAGAAGCGAGTGCTTCCGCTAACAGAATGCAAATATCCAATTCGTCATCGATGATTAGTATGCGCGCCTTACGCATGTAAATCTCCGGTTTTGATATAGATGTCCGGTTCTAATATCGGAATTTTGGAGGTGAAACTAAAGTCCGGGAGAGGAATTTATGAGGTATGAGGGTGAATTTAGCTATTAGGGGAGTAAATTGACTACTGCAGACCTCTCGCTTTAGATGGAGTGATCGTGAGGCTTGCTGATAGTCTGATTCGGAGACAGATTACTTAAGTTCAAACTCAGCGCGCAGAGCGGTTGCAGCTTCATCAGCGGAATTAGCGGAGATAAGACAGGTTATACTGTGGAGACTTGTAGAAATTATATCTATGTTTATATTATTTTTTGCAAGGGTGCGAAACATGCGCGCTGCCGTTCCTGGTATTTTCGACAGGTTTTCTTTCTCGAGTGTAACCAGGGCGGTATTCTCATCTTTTGACACATCTTCTGCAGCTACTGAACTGAGTGCTGATTTAAGGTCAGCTTCTAAGGCATTGAATTGATCCTGGCGTACTACGAAAGATATGTCTGCGAAGGTTCCTCCAGCAGTCGTCTGAACTACCAATTCCACATTGAATCCTGCCTGGCTCAAACGGTCGAATATCTCCGCGGCTTTTCCAGGTTTATCCGGTACTCTGTGGAGTGTAAATTTAACAATCTGTTTATCTACCTGGATTTGGAAATCTTTTTGGCTCATAATTATATCCTGACGTAGGTTGGAGCAAGATATTCTGATATTTTCCAAATAATAAGGATACTTTAGGTAATAGTCAAGCTCAATTAAGCTATATGCACTTGGAGATAGCTTTAAAAGCCGTTGCTTTGGAAAGCATTTTCACGTATATTTTAAAGTTAAATAATTTTACCCATCTTTTATTGACGATAATTATTTTCGCTATTACTATGCTGATAGACCAGGCGCGTATTTATCTAAAAGCTGGCGACGGTGGATCGGGTGCACTGAGCTTCAGGAGGGAGAAGTTCGTGCCCAAAGGCGGACCCGATGGTGGCGATGGCGGAAAGGGTGGGGATGTTTATTTCAAAGTTGATTCATCCATCAATACCCTTCTGAATTTTCGTTTTAAAAAACATTTCAAGGCTATGTCTGGAAAGCATGGTCAGGGTGCCAATAAGACTGGTAAGAGCGGTGATGATCTGCTTATACCAGTGCCACCGGGTACCATCATAAAGGATGCTACAAACAACAAAATACTTGCAGATCTAACTGAAGATGAACAGACCTTTCTGCCTGC
>CBDUWK010000326.1:0-3547 GCA_965370905.1 uncultured bacterium
CTGTATCTATTCTCCCTTATCGAAACGCTCACTGTCGGTGGTTCACTGCACACCGTGCCGAACCACGAACATGTAATCAAATTCGGCTCTGCAATGGTCCCACACCCTATCAGAACCGCCGGTGCAGGAAATTGATGGACGTAAGGTTTAATCTGGATTTTCATCTATTCCTCCTAAGCATCCATATCCGACCATTTCCTCGCCATTTTGGCGAAGATAACCAGTGCGATGATGGCAATAACCCCGATAGCAGCGAAAGGTATCCAGACGTGATACTGGGGATTGTAAAGATCCCAGAGCATTCTGGTCGCTGTTACGTGATCGATGCCGGTATATTCGACCAATCTTACCATTGCTTCGGTACGCTGGATGCCGGTGATGCTTTCCAGTGTGGCAAGCTTACCGTCCCATACCTTGCTGCCTAAGTAATCGGTATGCTCGCACAGGTATTTCAGTGCCAGTGTGGCTTTTTCACCGTAATGACCATAGAGATATCCCGCCATCACCGCACCGAATCCGCCCCCTATACCGACCGGGATGTTCACGTAACCCAGATACAAACCTTTCTTTCCGGGTGGGGCAATCAGCCCCAGGTACTCGTTCTTCTTGGGTCCGGTCATCATCTCACCCGTGGAGAAAAACACGATGCCCAGCAGGAAGATCCAGCCGGAGGCGGTGAAGCCGCTGACCACGGTTCCCGCGGTTGCCAGAGCCATGCCCAGCACCATGCACTCAAGCACGCGCATTTTCCTCACCATCCAGGAGATGGGAACCATGAAGACGATAATCCAGAGCGCATTCAGGTTGAGCATGATGTGCTGCGGCACCATTACTCCGCGGTTGGAATTATATTGCCAGGGGACGTGTGCTGCGATTGCACTGGAATCTACCCAATCTTCGAGGAAATTGGGATGCAGATCCCAGACCTGATACATCATCAACCAGAAGCAGGACATGATAAGCAGCCAGACGATCAGCCGCGGCTCGAATATGTTTTTGATCGTGTGAACGAAGACCTGCAATGGACTTTTGTCTTTCTCAGCTCCTGAAGGGACGTCCTCGAAAGTCAGCATCATCAGGTAGTTAAACGATGTGATAATAGCTGAAGCGGTAAACAGCGCCCGCCATGACGCGTGGGAATAGACGTCGCCGAAGAGTGAGTGGAAAATTGAACCTTCGTTGTGCGAAAATGCTGCGGTCAGGATCATATCAGCCATAAAGGGACCGATGGCAGCGCCGATATTGACAACCCAGTAGAATAGCCCCCACCCTACTGAAGAAGTCTCCTTGGTCAGGTTCTGTGCCAGTGATCCCTGGAGTGCAGGTTTGAAAAGCGCAGTTCCGCTCGCCAGCACCAGAACACCAGAGAAGAAGCCGACGAATGACGTCATATTCGCCATCATGATATATCCGACTATATTCATGCTTACAGCTACGAAGAGAGTTTTCTTGTAGCCGTATCGGTCCGCATAGCCTCCTGTAAACATCGGCAAAACGGACTGGAAGAGGAACCAGAAGAGATAGATCAATCCCTTATCCGCAGCGGTGAAGTGCAAACCTCCGGGATTGTCAGCTTGCATAATGTAAACGGGAACAACACTTCGCATCCCGAAGTAAGCCAGTCTTTCCCACAATTCGATGCCGTTCAGCATCCAGAAAGTGTGTCCGAAAGTTTTCTTCTTCTTGGTGGTCGTAGTCTCATCAGTCACAGTCTAATTCCTCATTTATATACGAATTGGGGCTGTCCCAAAACCTGGTATTCATGTCATTGCGAGGAACACAGTGACGAAGCAATCTATTATTATTTATTGAATTAGAGATTGCTTCGCTTCGCTCGTCCCAAAGGGATCCCTACGGGGCAATGACCCTATCGGTGCTTTTGAGACAGCCCCAGCAGCTAAATTTCATATCTCCGAGATTATTGTTGTTTCGCTAATTCTCTCGCCTGCTCTTCCGCTTCCTTGATCGTAGGATTCAGGAATTTCAACAGGAGAAAGAGCAAAGTTGCGGCAAATAGCGAGCTGACTACAAGGATGATGAAGAAAGAACTGTGCGGCATATCGTCCCATAAACTGCCCACCAGTCCGGACAGGTAATTTCCGATGGCAGTGGACGCGAACCAGCCTCCCATCATCATGCCGCGTATTTTCCAGGGGGAAAGTTTGGATACCAGAGATAATCCCATCGGGCTCAGGCATAGTTCTCCCATGGTGATCATTGCATAAGCACTGATCAGCCAATTAACGCTCACCCTGCCGGTATTACCACCTGAGAATGCCGCACTCGCCATAATCGCGTAACAACCGGCGGTCAAAAGCATTCCGATCCCCAATTTAGCGGCTGTGGAGGGCTCCATCTTCCGTTTCCTGAGCATGGTCCAGAATATAACCAGTAGGGGTGTGAATGCCAGCACGAAGAAGGGATTGACGGATTGGAATAATTCCGGACTCAAACTGGTATCCGTCGCATCTCTCGCCCAGAAGGTCAAGGTCAGACCGTTCTGGTGGAAAGCCATCCAGAAGAAGATGACAACGCTGAAGATGACCAGCAGAGTTCTGACTCGCCGCTTATATTGCTCAGGCGTCAGTTTTACCTCAAAACGCTCATTCTGATCGTCATCGCTGAGGTTTTCTCCAGCACGGACATGCTTCTGGAACATCAGAAAAGTAATCAATGAGATAATCATACCGACGCCGGCAGCAGCAAAGGCATAATGCCATCCGTGGATTGGATGCAGATTACGCAGATACGCTGCTACCACAGGTGAAAAGAAGGCGCCGACATTGATCCCCATATAGAAGATGTTGTAGGCGTCATCTTTCTTTTCAGGCATGTCTCGATACAGATTCCCCAGCATCACTGAGATATTCGGTTTGAAAAAGCCGTTTCCTATGATCAAGCAGCACAGCGCGCTGAAGAAAAAAGGCAGCGGCCGGAATGCCAACAGGAAGTGCCCCGCCATCATGAACAGACCACCGATGATAATGGTCTTCCTGATACCGAATACACGATCAGCTATGATGCCGCCGATAAAGGGCGTAAAGTAAACCAGCCCGACGTAGAGTCCGTAAATCTGGCTGGTTTTATCATTGGAAAATCCTAATCCACCGCCGGCAAACTTTTCGCTCATATAGAGAGATAAGATCGAGAGCATGCAGTAGAAACTGAATCGCTCCCACATTTCCGTTAAAAAAAGTACTGGTAATCCCGGCGGATGTTTCTTCTTTTGGGCTGGTGCGGTTCTTTCCAATAGTCTTTCCCCTGTTGTTATTCCGGAGGTTTGGTGGCAGGATTTGAAGCTGTTTTAGTCCAAATAATATAACATCTGAAAGTTACATTATCAAGGTCAAAATAAACAATATCTTATTTTCCAAATGCTGCGAACACAATAATCCACTAAAGAAATCTATATCAAGTGACAGTGTTGCTAATGGACATACCCCAAGGCTCTTAACCTTTCACCAAGCAAAACTTCTTCCTTGCGTTCGATAGTGTTCCCCGTCAGACCCTATTGGACCAAAAAGGGTTAAAAGCTAAGGTGTGATTT
>CBDUWK010000327.1:0-3539 GCA_965370905.1 uncultured bacterium
GAACTATGCCGAGGAACTCGGCTGCCGCATTGTGGGATCGGAATATCTCATAAATCAGACTACTCCTATCTTCGCTGCGGGAGATGATCCTTACCGCATTTTAGCTGAAGCACACCTACAGGGAACGCTGATGGGATCTTCGGATTTCCGGGTCAAATTAGTGCTGGATCAAGTGAAAAATACTAGCGCCGACGGAGTGATTATATCCGGTGTTTTCGGTTCTACCCATTGTCCTTACGAAACCATACCGATCATCAGCGCTCTGAGGGAAAAACAAGTGCCCGTGCTATCCTTCGACGTGGTGGCGCCGGGTAAGAAGCGGCTGCAATCTCAGATATACAATCGCATGGAAGCTTTCACCGAATCACTAATAGCCAGAAAGAGACGCCGTGCCGGGTGAAATGAATCCCCGCGAACGCTGGGGCTTGCTGTTGATCGACGAGCTGCCCGACCGGCCGCCCGTTTACCCTCTGGTCACCTCGCATGCCGCCGCGGTGGATAGTTGCGATCTGATTACCTACTGCAGTGATGGGAAAAAGCTGGCCAGGGCTCAGTTAAAGGCTCAGCAGGCGTACGGCCATGAAGCTCTATCGGTCTTCACCGACGTCGGCATCATAGCTGAGGCGATGGGCAGCAGCTATCACCTGCGGGAATTCGACGTGCCGATTTTAGATAAGCCGATCGTGGTGGATCATTCGCAAGTGGAAGATTTACAAGTACCTGATCCGACTATTGCAGGCCGCCTGCCAGTCTATCTGGAGGCTATCGACACGATGTACCGGTCGGCAGGAGACGTGCTGCCTGTATTTGCATTCATACCCTGTTCTTTCACTACTGCCGCGGGATTGCGGGGTGTGGAGGATTTCTTGATGGATACGATTATTTCGCCGGAAACGGCGCATGCTCTGCTCGATATTTCTTTGCAGGCTGCCATTAAATTCTGCGATGAATGCATCCTCGCAGGAGCGCTCCCGATGCTGGTGGATCCCCTGGCTTCCGGCAGTGTAATATCCCGCAGGACGTACGAAGATTTTGCCCTGCCATACCAACGCGATTTGATTGCATATTTACATCGCTATGATCTTGATATTACTTTACATGTGTGCGGCGATACCACGGGAATGCTGGACCTGATTCCAAATTCCGGAGCCGATCTCTTCAGCTTCGATAAGGTGGGGGTGCAGAACGCCGTTGAGGTGATGGGAGAACGGGTGAGACTGGTGGGAAATATGCCTCCGCACGGGCTGCTTTCATCGAGTGAAGTTGATGTAAAACAAGCAACTACGGATATAATGCAGGCAGGTTTGCAGAATTCCAGGGGGTTCGTCTTATCCACCGGATGCGAAGTGCCTATAGGCTGCGAACCGGGGAAACTGCAGTTATTGATAGATATAGGAAAAACTTATAGTTATGACCGGAAATGGTAGGTTAACGGCTGGCATCGACGTAGGTTCGCGGACCACCAAGGCGCTGATCTGGGATGGCGAAAGAGCTCTGGCTCGTACTCTCATTTCGACGGGCTGGTCTCCCGAGAAAAGCGCCGAAAAGGCCTTCGCGGAAGTGCGACAGGTCGCGAAAATAGAGCAGATCCATCGGATAGTGGTCACCGGCTACGGTCGTGTCAGTGCGACATTTGCGGACGGTTCCGTCACGGAAATAACTGCGCATGCCCGCGGCGTCGCGCATCTGCTACCGGAGACGAAAACTTTGATTGACATCGGCGGACAGGACTCGAAAGCTATTATTCTTGACGATGGAGGACTGGTTTTCGATTTTGCCATGAACGACCGCTGCGCGGCGGGCAGCGGCAAATTTCTGGAGTTCCTGGCCATGTCCATGGAATTGCCCATCGAAGAGTTTTCGGAGCTGGCTTACTCGTCCCACAACCCGGTGCAGATATCATCGATATGCACCGTGTTCGCTGAAAGTGAAGTGCTGTCGCTGCTGGCGGAAGGCGCTCGCAGGAGAGACGTTGCCAACGGAGTGCACCGTTCCATCGCTCAGCGTGTGGCTATGATGGCGAAGTCTCTGCAGCCGCAGGCACCGGCGGCGTTTTCGGGCGGGGTGGCTAAGAACAGGTGCATGGTGCGGGAACTTGCAACTGTATTAGGGATGGAGATTGCAGTGCCGGAAATGCCCGAATATGCGGGCGCTTTAGGCGCGGCGATTATTGCTCAGGAAAGTGATTAGTGGCTGGTAGCTGGTGAAGTTGCAATGTCATTCCGGCTTGTCCGGAATCGGACATTGCGCCGTCAGATTCCCGACGCACTTCGTTTGCGGGAATGACGGCTACGATAATGTGACTGGTGGCTGGCGGCTGGCTACTGGTGAAAAGCCCTCTGGCGAGGGCTTTTTTATTGCAAATTTTGAACAAACCCACAGTAGAACTGTGGGGCACCAGGCGAGTTAGCCGGGGTGCCTTCCCAGACAATTACTCAGATACATCCATTTTCTTGAATATATAAAGAATACAACCAAGATATGGCACTCCAGGGATCATCAAATAGAATAGGCTAAGGGATTCTGGATTTTGTGTTAGAATATAACCATTGATGCTTGTTACAACAATCAATAGTGATACTTTTGCTACTATTAAATTCCTTAAAAATTCAATTTTAAATATCAAATATACCACAACTATTAAAAATATATTAAATAGAACCCACTGAAATAGAAATCCTCTGTAAGTGTTATAATTCCAAAAAAGCCGCCCCACAATTGGACTTAAGAATGGATCATAGAGTAGTTCTTCAATAAAATCATCATGTAGATTCTTTTTATAAACTTCATTTCTGAGAATAAGCATGTCCTTGTTAATTTCATAACCCGGATACTCAATTAATCCCTTCTCGCTCATTGCCATTTTTTTACGGATATCATTGAACATTGGCATCAGTTCTTCATATCCTGCTTTTTCAAAATAGTAGAGTGAAGAAAAAAAGAATTCGCGGATGTCGGAGTCTGCTTGCTCTTTTCCTATGCTGTCTGCTTGCTCTATTAAAAAGTTGAAATTCGTCTCGCTTCCCAGAATGCCCATATATTCATAGGGTTCAGAGTATTCTATGCCGTAATATCCCTTTTTTAGTTCGAAAATGACATTTCTATATACGACGAACGAGTGTTTTGATAATCCTGCAACCTTTGCCTGATATGCACCTAAGGCTAGGTTTTTAATAGTCACATACACTTTTTCTTTCAAATTAAAATGTACTGGTAGGCGAGTATAATTTTCAACTAAAAATAAGGTCTTTGGTTCGGATAGCAATAATGAATCCTCAGAATTGAGTCCAAAGAAAAGTTTCATTTGAATCGGCAATTCTGTATGTTCAACATACATCGTGCTTCTATCAGAAGGATAAAAATAAATATACGATTCTGCTTTTGTCGAAAATAATACTTTGACGCTGATACCTTGCTCTTCACAGAGATAGAATGAATCAATAAAGGCTTCTGACATGTTCTCTCTTATTACAGCCTGATAGGAGCTGATGAACATATTGGCAAACATTTTTGCCGATTCTATCTTCTGATCTAGATTT
>CBDUWK010000328.1:0-3536 GCA_965370905.1 uncultured bacterium
TGTATCATTATCAAAACCAGTTATTATTTCATAAAATTCAATAGAACTATCGCAATTTTGCCCATTCCGCTTCATGTCCTGTTAAGAAGTCGACGGGATCATCCACTCTTAGAGACTCTCTGGAATAGAAAGGTTCACCGTAGCTGCATTCGATTTTTGACCCGTAGTATTTTGCACGGGCGATGATGCTTTCCAGAAACTGAGGGCGGCTGATGAAGGTTTTCTGTCCTTCGGATTCTGCATCGAACTGAGAACGGTAGGCTTTAATGGCTTTCAGACGGGTATCGAATTCGTTTGATACGTCAACAACGAACGAAGTTTGTCCTTCCCAGCGACAGAAATAGTACAATGTCCAGGTGGGCCGGAATGGTTCCTGACCGGTGTCTATTTTCCTCAGGCCTGCGAGAAAAGCGGCGGCTTGTGCGGCTTGACCTGCCGCACCGTGGTCGGGGTGACGGTCTTCGGTGCAAGGAATCAGCCAAAGTTTGGGGCGATATTTTCGCAGAGCTTTTAATAAAACCATCTTGGTTTCCCAATCTGGAACCAGTTGTCCATCGGGGAGACTGGCGTTTTCACGCGCACTCAATTCCATGATTTTGGCTGATTCGGCGGCTTCTTTATCTCGCTCTTCCACGGTGCCGCGCGTACCCACCTCGCCCCTGGTGAGATCGAGGATGCCGGTTTTATAGCCCTTCTTCGCCATCTTGATCAACGTACCAGCGCAGGTAAGTTCGATATCATCGGGGTGGGCAGCGACGGCGAGAACGTCGAGTTTTATTGCGATAGATGCATTCTTGTCCATATCAGGGATTTCTCCCAGGTTTCACGGCGGAATGCACAGCATCGCTGAAATCCTTCATGGTAGAAGTATCGGATTTATTTTCGAATGCCGTGCCTACCACGACGAAGTCTGCTCCTGACCGAACCTTTGATACAGCTTCTTCGGGTGAGCGAATACCCCCTCCTACAATAAGCGGGAGATCTATCCAATCTCGGACCGCAGAGATCATATTATCCGGGACGGATTTGTCTGCGCCCGATCCGGCTTCAAGGTAGATCAATTTCAGGCCAAGATACTGCCCAGCCAAGGCTGTTGCGGCGGCAAGACCCGGTTTATTGCGTGGCAGGGGCGGCGTATTGGATATAAACTCAACGGTTGTGGGCGCTCCTGAAGAAATCAGCATGTATCCTGTGGGTATGGTTTCAAGTCCCATCTGCTTCACGGCGGGTGCGGCTGCCACCTGATCGCCAATCAGATGCTGCGGATTGCGGCCGGAGATAAGCGTTATGAATAAGATTGCGTCAGCTTCAGGGGAGAGTTGATTGGGACTGCCGGGGAAGATTATCAAGGGTAAGGAGGTTTGCGCTTTAACTGCCTCAACCGCTTCCTGGAACCCGTCACGCAGCATCAAACTGCCGCCGATTAAGAGAGCGTCTGCGCCGGAGACTTCACACCTCGAAGCCTGCCTGGCGAGTTCCTCGGGTGAGCCGTTGTCAGGGTCAAGCAGCACCAGGAAGCCCGCACCTTTGTCATTACGGATATTCAACAAACTTTCATAGACAGTCATGGAGAACTCCTCTCCGCTACGGGATTGCTGAGGATACCTATGCCCTGCATTTCTATTTCCACTACGTCGCCAGACTTCAGTGGACCGACCCCCTCGGGGGTACCAGTCAGGACTAAATCGCCTGGCTGTAAGGTCATACACTGGGAAATATAGCTAATTATATCAGGTACTTTGAAGATCATCTGATCGAGGGAGGCGCGCTGGCGTTCTTCGTCGTTAACGCGCGTGGACAAAACCGCGCCATCCATGATAGAATCGACGAGGATGGGACCGACCGGACAGAAAGTGTCGAAACCCTTGCCGCGAGTCCATTGGCCGTCTTGGCGCTGCAGGTCACGGGCGGTGACGTCGTTGGCGAGAGTGTATCCGAAGATGGCTTCACGGGCAGCTTCGATAGAGGCACAAAACAGTTTTTTGCCGATCACGACAGCCAGTTCGCCTTCGAAATCAACTCGCTTGCTCTGAGGAGGCATGATGATAGTGCCTCCAGGCGGGAGCAAAGCTGAGGGTGGCTTCATGAAGAGCAGCGGTTCCTTGGGATGATCTTCACCGGGGTGAAGCTCCTGAATGTGGGCGGAATAGTTCTTCCCGACGCAGATGATCTTAGTGGGTTCGCAGGGTGGTAATAACGGTGTGTCGGAATCCAGAGTGAAGCGGCGGACTTCCTGGCTCTGCGGAGTCCAGGGTGCGGCAGTCAGTTCGACGACACTGTCGCCTTTTACTCTGCCCCAGGATGATTTCTCACCTGAACGGTAGCGGATGTATGGCATGGGATGGTTCAGTTTTGGGACTATAAATGTACGATAGAGGCGGGGTTAAAGTCAAGGTGATTTTGGGGATAGTGGGAAAAGGGGTTCTTGGGACTGGAGGCTAGTTAATCATTAAAAGCCTCCTCTATCCTGAACACCCGCCCTTCCCCGGAATCAAAGGGGATGCCCTCAAAGTTGCCGGTGCTGGAGAGGAATTGCTCTTGAGTGTAAATGTCCTTGAGCACGTTAGCGCCGGTGAGATCGGTATATACATTTATGTGCCGGTCGGCATCCGTGCGGCGGTTGACCAGAATCAGGTATTCGTTATCGAGGGAATCGGTAAATTGACCCACCTCGATGTAATTGTCATCATCTTCGGTGAATTCTACCTTTGTGATTGAACCTTCACCCCAGTAGGAGGGAGCAGTAGCACAGAATGACGCCTGGCGTTCCAGATCAAGCAGAATATCGCCGATGGAGTCGAGCTGGGCGTTGATCTCCTGGACAGTGTACCATTTGTAATAGAGGCTATCACAAAGAGAATCTACCAGACCCTCATTATAGGTCGTACTTGTAGTTTGTTCGTCTCTTGAGGAGGTATATTTCCAGAAGCCGATACCTTGAGCACCGTGTGCGAGGGCGATAAATGTTTCGGCTTTCAGTTCAGCGGAAGTTGGATTTCGATTAGTTAGAGTATCATTCCCCGGATCTCCATCGAAGTATTTTTCAATTTTCATATGCGCCTGAAGTGCAACCCAATAGTCTCTTTGGGAACCGTTCAGGCGGGCTGCGGCCCAACCGTTCTCCAGCCTCTTGGCCAACTCATCTAATTCCGCCTGTCCCTCATTGGTCGCCCCGAAGACATACTTGTCTAACATAAACGTGTCCGGCTTCACAATGTCTACATATACAGAGCAGCGTCTCGTATCTCCCGCCTCCAAGAAAGTGGAAAGTGGGAGATGTTCGAGGTTCGCCCTGGCAGAATCGACGATAACCTTGTGGGATTCCCAGGTAGCGCGGATAGGCTCGTCGGAATGACGCCAGCCGCACATGCTGTCGCCGTAAGCCTGTTCAATGGGATTGCACTCAGCAAATATGTCGTCCCAGGTATCGCCCCGGTGGACGTAAGCATCGGTCTCTGGATTCTTGTAAATCAAGTATTTAGCGCGATATAATTTTAAGGGGCGAAACCCAACAAATCTATTAGACGAGATTTCAT
>CBDUWK010000329.1:0-3530 GCA_965370905.1 uncultured bacterium
TCAGTAACCCATTCCGGATAGCGCTCGGCGATCCACCCCAGCACAAAACAGGTGGCTTTCACTTTTTTGCTATCGAGAATCTGGAGCAGCCATTCCAATCCTAAATGGAAGCGGCTCTCATACTTCTCCCAATCTTTGAAGGGAATTCTTCTCTTAAGGCCTTCTACCTGAAAATAGTCTTCAATATCCACCGAGAGAATGTTGCCTACACCATTGGATTTATTTATCTCTCGATGTTCTGGTGGTTTTTTTTCTGCAATCACGTCTATGTAATATCTTTGAAGAAATTCTTTTATTTACAAAAAATTATGCGCTAATATAACGATGATAGATGGCTCTGGCGAGGCCTGTATCCGAAACGCCTTTAACCAGCGCGCGACCGTCGCGAAAGAGATAAATCTCGGCTTCCTCCACCGTCAGGTGAAGGAGATCGTCAGTAACTTTCACCTCAAACTCTGCCGGTAGACTGCGTGCAATTTTAGTCAGATTCAGAGATAATTCCCGTTCCGGCTGGATGTGAACCATTTCCCTACCGCAGAGCTTTGCCGCTTCAGAAACCGTCTCCCCCTCCAGGTACGTCAATTCTTTCCCACAACAGGTTAAACAATCGCGCTTCCGCTCGGGATACAGTCTCTTCCAGTGACCGGATTGAAGATCGATTTCGCTCAATCCGAATTTGGTATTATCGTTAGTGAGCAGTCTTAAAGCTTCAGTCAGTCCAATTGAAGTGATCGCCTGCGCGGCTGCTGGCCAAACACCCGTGGTTTCGCATGTCGGCAGGGACCCTATTGGTGGTGAAGTCTCCATCAGGCAGCGCAGACAGGCGGTTTGCCCGGGTATAACAGCCATACATATTCCGGTAAACCCTACCACACCGGTATAGATCCAGGGGATACCGAGCCTTACGGAAGCATCGTTTATCAAAAAGCGGGTTTCGAAATTATCCGTAGCGTCTATAATAACATTCACTCCACCGAGGAGATTGACCGCGTTT
Organism: uncultured bacterium; assembly: GCA_965370905.1. Classification (GTDB taxonomy): domain Bacteria; phylum Electryoneota; class B3-LCP; order B3-LCP; family B3-LCP; genus JALGVT01. The sequence continues at coordinate 995 of CBDUWK010000329.1, forward strand.
TCTGGACGAAGTTCGCATGGATGGGCATCTATTTCGCACTTTGAACTTATCTTTTCAAGTCGCATTTCTGCAGCAATGGCTTTTGGCAGCGTGCGCTGAAGGTCGCCCTCATCATACAGAAACTGCGTGGAGAGGTTGTGTTCCTCAACGATATCTCTGTCAATGAGTATCAGGTGACCGACACCCATTCGAACGAGGTTATCCGCGTAAACGCTCCCCAATGTACCACAGCCGACCAGCGCAACGCTGGATTTCTGCAGCTTCTCAAAGCCGTTATACCCAACACCAGGAAGCCGGATGATCCTCACATGGCGGTTCGCGCTCACCATCTCACTCTGCGATTAAATCCCTCCCTAAATGAAGTGCCTTAAGGTTCAGTTCATGTGCTCTTTCGGGCAGCATTTTTTTCAAGGCTTTCTCTAAGGAAGTCAATTCCAGAACTCCAGTAGCCTGGATCAAAGCGCCAAGACCGATTATTACGGCTGCGCCACCATTGTTCAGTTACTTCAGTGCGATGCTTAAAAAAGGGTATGATTTCAGAATCCCCGGACTGTCGATTTTAGAATTTACTGTCCCGGGATCGTAAAGTATAAGCGTCTTTTCGTGAACACCCCTTAGATTAGCGCTTAAACCCTTATCGGCCATAATTAAGAGCACATCCGGTTGGCGCACTTCGGGAAAGTAAATCTCATCCTCGCTGATGATAACATCGGAGGTTGACAAACCGCCTCTGGATTCAACACCGTAGGCGGTGGTTTGCGCGACGTGCAAACCGGCAATTATCGCAGCTTCGCCGAGAACACGCCCACCAAAACCCATCCCTTGGCCACCTACCCCGCAGAGCTTAATTTCCATTTCCACCTCCGGCTCGGCGGATCACCTCGGCATAAGCAACGGTGTATTCCTGTTGCTCCCGTTCGCACAAAACTCCGATGGGAATTTTGTCCGATCCGGGTTCCCAGCGCGCCTTTGGCACCACCTCATCACGGATTTTCTGTATCATTTCAGGGGCGCTGCCCAGATTGTTGAACTTACCGTACATGGTGGGACAAGGTTCCATCACCTCGATGAAAGAAAAGCCGCCCTTATTGATGCCCCGTTTTAAATATTTTACCAAATTGTGGTAGTGAAAAACCGTGGAGCGAGCCACAAAAGAGGCGCCAGCCGCCTGCACCAGGGCGCATAAATCGAAAGAAGACTCCGGCAATCCATATTTAGAGGTGACTGTCTTATCACCGAATTTTGAGGTAGGAGAATACTGCCCGCCAGTCATACCATAGTTGCGGTTATTGGCGCACAGAGCCAATATTCCTAAGTTACGACGGGCCGCATGGATGAGGTGATTACCTCCGATGGAGGCAGCATCGCCATCGCCCATCAAGGCCACCACCGTAAGATCAGGATCTCCTAATTTGACGCCGGTCGCATAAGCGATGGCGCGCCCGTGGAGCGTGTGCAACGCTTTAGTCTTAAAATAATCGTCATATCTACCAAACCAGCCTATGCCGGTGACAATCACAATCCTGTTTGTAGGGATGCTCAACTCATCGAAAGCCTGCGCTAAGGCTTTGATTATTACCCCGTGACCGCAACCGGGACACCAGAAGGTGGGAAGTTTCGCTTCGTTTATGTAGGTGAAGATGGACATATATTTCACAACCTGCGTTTGTTATCAAATGCTAAATCAATCTGGTTATGATCTCTTCGGGCTGGATGATCTGCCCGTTGGTTTTATTAACCTGGATTATTTCTATCCTGGGATCCAGGACGCGTTCAATTTCACGCGCAACTTGACCCCAATTAAGTTCAGGAACTATTACTCGCTGCACCCCTTCTGCCGCCGCGCGGACGGCCTCATCCGGAAATGGCCAGAGAGTCTGCAGCTTCAGGAAGCTGACCTTTCGCCCCTCTGCTCGCGCTTCGGCAACGGCCTGCTGGCCGCTGCGGGCGGAGATGCCGAAGGAGACAACCAGAGAATCCGCCTTGGGCTGTAGATCGGACTCCCAACGGCATATTTCCTCAGCCCGGTCTTGAATTTTTCTGAAGAGCCTCTCATTTTTGAAAGTTATCTTATCTGGATCAGAAGTCGGCCTCCCATACTGGTCATGCGTGGTGGACGAAGCACGCACGAGGTGTTTTCCACCGTAAGGCAGCATAGCGGGAACGTCAGTCAGTGATTCAGCCCGGTAGGGCAGAAATTCTCTATCGATGGGAGCAACTTTTCGGTTAATGATGGGAAGATCCTTGAAGAAATCGACGTCTACGTCTTCGCGCAGTTGTCCAATTATCTTGTCCGTCATCAGGAAGACGGGGACGCGGAATTTTTCTGCCAGATTGAATGCTTCAATGGTGAGTTCAATGGTCTCCCCTACCGTTGCAGGCGCCAGAGCAATCACCGGGTATCCTCCGTGAGATCCCCAGCGTACCTGGTGAACGTCCCCCTGCCCCACCTTGGTGGCAAGACCTGTTGAAGGACCACCGCGCTGAACGTCCACGATGACGCAGGGCACTTCTGCCATTATGGCCATGCCTACGT
>CBDUWK010000330.1:0-3528 GCA_965370905.1 uncultured bacterium
CCATAGTCAACCGATCCGCCATTCTGGTCAATAGTTGCTGAGCTCGATCCGCCCGGCTCTGGCCCTCCTGGACCTGGCCCACCATTGTCATCACTACTGCAACCGGAAAAGACCAAGAACAGCCCTAAAGTTAATAGGAATGGAAATGGTACTTTGTTATGCAACTTGCTCATAATTTTTTCCTCCAGCTAATTGTTTGGAAATTATTGTTTATACACCTAATCTTATTACGTTAATTATTATTCTCTGTTGGGCTGATGGGCTACTTCAAAAAAACCGGATGACCTCTCAGTCACGTGGATTCGAGATCTTCACTGTTAATTCGGTTACGAGCTCTCCAGATACCTCTCTGCATCCAGCGCGGCCATGCAGCCAGTTCCCGCCGCAGAAATCGCCTGGCGGTAGGTAAAGTCCTGCACGTCTCCGCAGGCGAAGACGCCGGCAACGTTCGTCTTCGAAGATTTGCCCAGGGTGATAATGTATCCTTCCTGGTTCATCACCAACTGCCCCTCGAATATCTTCGAGTTGGGTATATGTCCTATGCCCATGAAAATTCCATCGACAGGCATTTCCATTAATGATCCATCTTTGGTACTCTTCAGCTTCGCGCCAGTAACTTTAAGGGGATTATCCTGACCCAACACTTCATCCACGACGTAACTGTAGGCGATTTCAATTTTGGGATTCTTTATCGCCTTCTCCTGCATGATCTTGGAGGCGCGCAGCTCGTCCCGGCGGTGAACGATGGTAACTTTACTGGCGAATTTGGTCAGAAAGGTAGCTTCTTCCATAGCGCTGTCCCCGCCACCGACTACGATCAGTTCTTTATCTTTGAAGAAGAAACCATCGCAGGTGGCACACGCTGATACACCGTGCCCTTTGAACCTCTCTTCAGAAGGAATTCCCAGCCAGCGTGCGGTCGCACCGGTTGCGATTACGAGCGCGTCGCAGGTGTATTCCCCTTCATTCATGGTGAGTTTGAAAGGAGTGTCAGACAGATCCGCTGCCACTGCTTCATCCATGATATAAACAGCGCCGAAGCGTTCAGCCTGCTGTTTACAGACGTCCATCAGTTCCGGCCCGGTGATACCATCCACGAAACCGGGATAATTTTCCACTTCTGTGGTGATAGTCAACTGACCTCCCGGCTGAAGTCCCTCAAACACCACCGGTTCCAAATCTGCCCGTCCCGCGTAAATGGCCGCTGTAGAACCAGCCGGTCCCGACCCTAAGATAATCAATTTATGATGAGTTGCCATTTCTCCTCTTGCGTAATTTTTAAATGATTCACAAAATATAAAATATATTAGCATTGAAAGCAACCCTAATGTAACTATTTTAATTTCATTTCCTTCTGCATAACTTCCAGGTGGTGCTTTGATTTTGACCAAACGACACGTGAGAAAATTCGCTTGCATTCGGGATGCGGATTTCTTAAATTTAATGTTTTATGAATGAAGACGAACGTTGGATGCAACAGGCTCTGTCGTTAGCCGAACAAGCGGCAGTTGAAGGTGAAATTCCGGTTGGAGCTATAGCAATAAAGAAGTCGCAGGTTATCGGGCGCGGCTACAACCGCACTGAAGCTCTGCAGGATCCTACTGCACATGCCGAGATGCTGGCGATAACTGCAGCCGCAGATGCCCTAGGTTCGCGCAGATTGGAAGGCGTAACGCTCTACGTTACCCTGGAACCCTGTTGTATGTGTGCAGGCGCTCTCGTATTAGCCAGAGTTGAAAAACTGGTCTTCGGGGCCTATGATCCCAAAGCCGGCGCCTGCGGAACTCTTTACAGCATTCCTCATGACGAACGATTAAATCACACAATGGAAGTTGTCGGAGGAGTTCTGGCAGAATCCTGCGGACTGATTCTTTCAAATTTCTTCCAGAAATTGCGAAAAGCCTGAACTACTTGTATACTTGCACACTTGTAAACTTGTATACAAGGCATGGAGAGGTGCCGGAGTGGTTTAACGGGGCGGTCTCGAAAACCGTTGTAGCTTCGTGCTACCGGGGGTTCGAATCCCTCCCTCTCCGCAAGCGAGTAACCAAGTGAACAAGTAACAGAGTAAACAAGTAGAAAAAGAATGGGATTTGCCAGCTCATTTGAAGGTCTGGATGTATGGAAAGAGGCATGTCGGTTTGTTAAGGATATCTATTCTGTTTCAACAAGTGGTGATTTTGGGAAAGACCGTGATTTGGTTTCACAAATAAGGCGTGCCGCCATTTCTATTCCCAGCAATATTGCAGAAGGATTTGAAAAAGGTTCGAAGAAGGAGTTTATCAGATATCTATTAATTGCCAGAGGGTCAGCAGGAGAAGTAAGGACACAGTTGTATATCGCAAGATCATTGGGTTATGTAAATCCAGATGAATTTAAAGCTTTAAAAGAGAAAATAGTTCATATTTCTTCAATGCTGACTAAATTGATTCAAAGCCTAAAATCCAAACCCTGAACTTGTATACTTGTATACCTTCACACTTGTATACAACTACGGAGAGGTGTCCGAGTGGCCGAAGGAGCACGCTTGGAAAGCGTGTGTAGGTTCTTCCTACCGCGGGTTCGAATCCCGCCCTCTCCGCGAGCAGATGGTAATAATTAATGGGTTCTTCCTACCGCGGGTTCTGGCATAGCCATCCCTATGGGGGAATCCCGCCCTCTCCGCAGATTAGTAACCAAGTATACAGGTAACCATGTATACAAGTAAAAGAGGGATGTTTTAGCTCATTTGAACATGTAGGTCTTTTTCAGGAAGCTTGCAACTAATATTTTTTGCTTCGTAAATGCAAGATAAGTTTAGACAAAATATCATCCGACTGAAACATCCGCAGAACCTCGGGTGGTTAGTCCCGCTGTTAATCGGCGGGACGGTCTATTATGTCACCATGTGCCGCACAGTTTATGTCGGTGACAGCGGGGAATTTGCTCTGGTATTTAAGACCCTGGGAATCGCCCACCCGCCCGGTTATCCCCTCTTCTCTCTCATTGGGAGTTTATTTGTCGCTTTGACCGGTTTTTTACGTCCCGCGTTCAGCGCAAATCTGTTATCGGTTCTGATTGCCGCCACTGTCATTCCAGTGTTATTCTTCGCACTTAAAGGTAGCGATAAGCCGATTCTCGCAGCCATCCTCACGTTGATCTGGGCTTTCTCACCTCTTTTCTGGAGTGAAACGGCAGGCGTTGAAGTTTACGGATTGAATCTGTTTTCCATTGCCTTGCTGGTAACATTAAGTTGGAGTAACTATCCCAGAAAATGGTTGTTGATCGCTTATTTATGCGGACTTTCTTTAGCGCATCATCTGACCGTTATTACTGTGATGCCAGCCCTTATTTTCGCCTTTTTCAGTGAAAGGTCAATACACAAATGGAAACCACTCGGCTCTGGTTTGATTTTGTTTATTTTGGGAATAAGCGTCTATCTCTATCTTCCTATCCGCTCATCATTATCTCCGCTGGCTGACTGGGGACACCCGAGCACGCTCGAATTGTTGATTAACCACGTTACCGCCGCACAATACCAGCAGGCGG
>CBDUWK010000331.1:0-3517 GCA_965370905.1 uncultured bacterium
CAGAATGTTCAACTGCTTGGCAAGGTTTACGTCTATGGGTGATTCAGCAACGAGATTACAATCGTAGGCTATAGTAGCTGCCGCCAATGTTTTGTAATATTCGTCAGCAGCAGAGGCCAGGGTAATCCCTTCACCACGGCATTCTTCCGCGCATTTGGATAAAAGCTCTGAATTTTTATCGCCAGGGCCATAACCATGAACGATAATAGGAACTTTTATTTCGCTAATTATCTTTTGCAACAGGCTAACGCATTCCCTGATGGGACGATCACCCCTGTCCGGATTAGCGCCGATAAAATGCAGACATATCAGCTTTGCGTCATGTTCATCTACAACCAACTTCGCCCAGGCGAACGGATCGTTAAGTACTTCTTTATATACGTCTCGGATGGTTGTGGGCCACTCGTTTTCAGGTGGTTCTACGTCCGGAATTTCGAAGGCAATTACCGGGCGGTTGGGAACGGCTCCTTCGAAATGATGCATCGGCAGCGCGTTTTCACCTCCGACCGTTAATTCGGAATCTCGCGTGCTGCCGTTTTCAGTGGTACGACCCAGCTTCACCTCGTTGATGGTGCCGGACCAGGTTTTTTGGGGTAGAGTTAATGGCATTCTATAGAGGTTAGTTATTAGTGATTAGTTCCCGGAGCAATGTTTCGATTGATTTTTTGATCGTTTCGGATATTCCCAAGCTATCTCCAGAGAGCGATTTTTTTCTGATCTCTAAATCTAAGGGTAAACTGGCGATGATTTCAAGTGATTTTAACGATTCTTCGACCTGTTGCAGTTCCGTTTCGTCGGTAATCTTGTTGGCGATACCCTTGATTTTCGGTACACCGAGGTCGGCTGCTAACCTTTGGATGCGTTTGGCAGTTTCGATACTTTGACGGGACGGTTCGACAACGATCAGCATTAGATCCACGCCTTGTGCCGTCCCTCTTCCCAGATGTTCGATACCAGCTTCCATATCCAGGATGACTACCTCGTCGTCCTGCGTCAGAGCATGGCTGATCAGTTCCCGCACCAGGATATTCTCCGGGCAGGCACAGCCACCGCGAGCTTTAGGGATATGTCCCATAACCAGCAGACGAACATTCCCCAACCTCACTCCATACTCTTCGGGAATATCGTCTACGCGCGGATTCATGGTGAAGTACGAACCGATCTCTTCAGAGGTTGATCCTACACGTTCTTTGATCAGCTCCTTCATCTCCACGATGGGCTTGATGTTATCCCCATCGGGAATTCCCAGAGTAGAAGCCAGGTTTGCGTCTGGATCTGCGTCTATGGCAAAGACTTTGTAGCCGCGTCCTTCAAATTCCCGTGTTAATAGCGCCGAAATAGTCGTTTTTCCGACGCCGCCTTTGCCGGTTATGGCTAGTTTCATAATGAAAAGAGAATACAGAAGTCAGTAGTCAGAATTCAGAATAAATGATCCTTGTCGGGGTCGGGGACGACCCCGACTACAGTAATCTAATAAAATGCTTAAGTAGCGAACGCACAACTATGCGTTCCAGCAATTCAAAATTCTAACTTCTACATTCTAAATTTTAGATTACAAGGTTCCTACATCATCTCGCCCAATTCCAGTGCGGGATGTTCTACAGAAACCAGATGTTCAGCTAATTTTTCCAGATCGTCCGTAACGGTCTCGTCGGCGATTTTATCGAACAATTCGGGTTTACCGATTTCATCGAAGCGTTCCCGCAGTTTATCCCCCAAGCGGTTCTTGATGCTGCTGGTCATCCAGACTACACGTTCTAAACCACCATCGGCGGAAATGAATTTCTTTGAGAGGACATAAAGTATCCCGATGCCGATGAAGCCGGGCGTCTGCTGTCCTCCACCGACCACTTCTGCCAGCGAAGAGAAGGTCATCCCCGCGGGCGTCATCCCCTGGAACTCACGATCTACGATCATGATGCCTCCGGTACCCGGCAGCACGCAAACGATAGCTTCGAAGCAGCCACATGAGGTCATGGGATCATCCATCATGGAATAGGCCGCGAAACGTTCCACTGATTGATTGGATTTACCGTAAATAAAATCGTCCACGCCCTTCCATTTGCCTTTTTCGGAATCGTAACATTCACCCTTGGCTACCGGTTGATTCCCACCGGTCGGGTTGATCTCGTAGGCAGCTTTTCCATCCAGCCAGTTGTAGGCTCCGCAGAGCCCCAGCCTTTCCGGCGTTATGATACAGACGTGATTGGGAGCATAGGATTGGCAGAGCTGGCAGGAGTAAAAAGTATCGACAGATTCATCCACCAATTCACCCATGCGTTTATCGCGCACCTCGTAACCCGTCTTGGCCACCATATGTAGTCTTTCCACGTCTTCGCTGTTGGTATAGAGTTTTATCTGCACCTTGTCAACGATAGCCGGGAACTCATTTAAAAGCATGGAGCGCAGCGTTACTCCAAAATGCCTGATCTTAAAACCTGATTTCTGCGCAGTTTTGGAAATGCGCACCCAGATAGTGTCCCGCTGTCCCAGATGCATCACACCCATAGGCATTGAAAGCATGGTGTGTACGTATCGCTCCAGGATGCTCTCAAAATCCTTCTGCATCTTGCGGCCTGCAACCTCAACCCATATTGCCAGAGGCAGCTGCGCAGCTTCTTCCACGTCGTCTATTTCAGGGCCGATAACTTCGATCTTATCGTCTTCGACCTCTCCCAGTTTCTTCATGGTGAGATATTCAAAGCCGGTGTGGAACTTCCCACCGAATTCGACTGCGAGGTCGTCTTTGCGGACTCGTTCGCCTTCGAAGGCGGGACCGTAGCGCACGGGTATGTCTATCTGCTGAATTTTGATCTTCAAGCCGCGCACCTCAATAGCGCGTGAGGGCATGTCATCGTGAGAGATCCGGGATACGACATGCTCATAAGTGCAAATCCCGGTCGGCAAGATCTCCGGGATATCGGTATCCGCGATTACCGGGAATCCGAAATTTATAGCTCCTGCAGCAGTGGCATACTTCTCGTCATCCACTTCTCCAAGAGCAAGGACGAAGGCATGCACGCGCTGTTTATTGTAAAGGAGAATATCTCTCGCTTCTTTCAATCCACCCGGACGGAGACCTCCGAAGGTCATCGCCGATCTGGCCGCAAAACCCAACGCCCAAACTGTCGCCGAGGTATCTTTTCCATACGGCACCAGAAAAGTATCCCAGTTCATCTCGATGTTCGCTTCGGCTAACTGCTCAGCCATAGAGGTACCGTTATTGTGGGATGATAAAAAGACGAGAATATTCCGTTCTTGAAGATCCCGAGCCAATTTAACGGCCGCTTCCGTACTTGGCAGCGCACCCACGCAGGCCGCGAATCCCGGCATACGTCCATCCACCAGTTTGATGCCCTGCTCTCTCAAGATAGCGTCCGAAGTCGCTCCCAGCCAGATATCTCCATATGGATTAGGATCGTGGGCGTACTTCAATCATTCGATCAACTCTTCGGCGAAGAGAGTAGCCATACCGGCATCCAGTGCAGGGGCTAGGTAGGGCAACCAGATGTCTTCA
>CBDUWK010000332.1:0-3509 GCA_965370905.1 uncultured bacterium
GTAGTTGGGCGTTCGCATTATTCGGTTCGCACTTTTTTAACCAGCGAAGAGTCTGCTGGCAACCAACCCAGAGATCGATTTACCTTCAATCTGCAGGGCTCGAACTACGGTTTGACCATCGGTGATTCCTACCCTGTTTTCTCCGATCTGGTATTATCCGGAAAGCGGGTGCGAGGGGTAGACGCGGGGGTGCACTATCGCAGCGTAAATCTAATCGGCGTATTCGGTGAGACGACTAAAGCTATCGAGAACAGCTCCTATCGCCGCTTTCTCTTCGGCATAAGGCCCTACTTCGATAACAAACGAGGCGCCCATATCGGTTTAAGTCTGCTGAAATCCAAAGATGTGATAAGTTCCCTTGATGAAGCGACGGTATCACCCCAGGATAATCTCGTTGCCGGGATCGATGCCGCCTGGCCGTTTTTGGAGCGAAAACTCGAACTTTCGTTCGCCGCGGCTCTGTCTTTAACTGCCCAGGACATCACCGGAGGGAGCTTGAGTAAAGATGATCTGGAAGACGCCGACGTCGATTTCCCCTTCGACCCCCAGGATTTTGAATCGATAATCGTGGTAAACGAAAGTCTTATCCCGCCTAATCCCTTGAAAGGAGGGTCCCTCGCTTATACAACGGGATTGAGGTTGCGCGAATTCAGCCATAATATTTCGCTGAATTACCGGAGCATTGGCCCCTCATATCTTTCTTTCGGCAATCCTTATCTTCAGAACGATGAAGCAGGCGTTAGCCTTGCCGACCAATTCTCTCTTTTGGAAAGACGTCTCTTTGTCAATCTCGGTTTCGACCGCAGATGGGACAATCTCAAGCAGAGTAAAACGGATAGAACTACCAATACTGGTGGATGGATTACTTTGGCATTCTATCCGCAATCACTCGCACCGGCGGTTACATTGTCCTTAAATTACCATAAAGGCGCCAACGATATTTCCGGGCTGGACAGCATTTTTTCCAATGGAGATACTCTTTATATCGATCAGCGGCGAGAGCAAGAAACTAAAACCATTAGCGTATCATTGGTGCAAAAAATCCGCCTGTTCGATCGCAGACATTCGCTGTCCTTAACCCTGAATAGGTTCGACTTCGATGATCTGATCACCAATCGTCCCCCTGACTTCGCTGATCTGAACAGCTCAGCGACGAATGCTGGTCTGCTCTGGCGAACGTTTATATCACCGGACTTGAACCTCTCTGCAGATTTCTCCCACTACTCCAGCAACAGCGGAATGTACGAATACCGCTATAATCAGCTCGGTTGCGCGCTGCAGGCACGCTACCTGAACCGTAAAATTCACCTCACTTTGAGCGCACATAGGCGCATGGGAGAAGAAGATCTAAAGCGTTGGTTTACAGGCTTTCGGTCGGACTGGGAATTTCTGCCTGATCAATCACTGCGCGCCGAAGCATCCCTCTATTTCAACGATAATTCTGTTGATGAGGGGATTTACAGATTGTATTATTTTAAGAGATTTTGATTCAGTTCAATCATAACACACAGCATATGGGTGCGAGGACATACAAAATCATTCCCTGGATTCTGCCGTTTCTGTTAGCCCTGGCGGCATTCGCTGTCTCCCGATTTGAGACGGCTGAGATTCTGGAGCGCCGGCTTCTCGACGTCCGTTTCCAGTTGCGCGGTTCCCGGTCGGTTTTAGACACACCACTCCAGGTTGTGATTGTTGACGATCAGAGTTTCGACGCGTTGGACGTTAAGTGGCCCTTTAGAGGCTCGCTCTACGCTCGCCTGATTCAAAACCTAAACCGCGCCGGAGCTCGCCTGATAGTCTTCGATATAGAATTTACCGAACCTGATGCAGCGCATCCCCGGGAAGATTCCATCTTTGCCGCCGCCGTTAGTGAAGCTGGAAACGTTATTCTGGCAGGAAAGTTCGCCTATACCTATAGCGACAAGTTCGAAGCGCCCTTTATGGTGCAGGTGCAGCCGCATGCGGCATTGTTGAAAACCGGCGCTCCCTGGGGCTTGGTCAACGAAATCACCGACTCCGATGATTTCACCAGAAGGTCCCTTTTATATCTGCACACAGAAGATTATCTCAAGCCATCTCTCGATCTGGAGGTTTTACGCGCGTTGGGAAATAGTTCCCCCGATGATCGGATTATCATTGCACAGAATGTTTGCCGTTTCGGTGAATTTGAGATAGAACTTTACGATGAACAGTCCTTCCTAATCAATTATTACGGTCCGGCAGGAACCTTCCCGGGAATTTCATTCTCCAGCGTGCTCGATGATTCTACCTTCGATTTAGATCCCAATTTCGATTCCGATTATATGGAGCAATTCCTTATTCATGATTCCAAGTCAATTTCGGTAATCAAGAATCCCTTCGCAGGGAAGATCGTCCTGATCGGAGTTTCCGCGGAGGAACTTCACGATAACAAGAATACTCCCTTTTACAGTTTATACAAAACTCCGCGCCGGATGCCCGGTGTGGAAGTCCACGCCAACGCTCTCCAGACTATCCTCGATGGCTCTTTCATAACAAGAATTTCACCATTGATGGTTCTCCTTTACAGTGTTATCCTCGCTTACTTGATATTTATTCTGTTTACTTTATTCAAAATGCTGAAAGGATTTTTGGCAAGTCTGCTGGTAATTATACCTCTTTTTGTCACTACTTTCCTCATATTTTCATGGTGGAATCTGTGGTTAGATCTCGTTGCGCCCGTATTAACAGCAGGTTTTACATATTTAGGAATATCACTCCACAACTACTACAGAGAGAGCAGGGAAAAAGCCCGTATTCGGGATATGTTTTCCCATTACGTGCCTGAATCGGTCGTAGATGAAATCGTCAGCAAACCTGAACTATTGAAACTGGGTGGCGAACGACGCGTTTTAAGTATTCTTTTCTCCGATATCGAAGGTTTTACCTCCCTGAGTGAGACGTTAGCTCCTGAAAAGTTGGTGGATCATTTAAACGAATACATGTCGATGATGACTGCCATCATTCAGGAGAACGGTGGCATCATCGACAAATACGAGGGCGATTTGATCATGGCTGAGTTCGGAGTGCCATTACCATCCCCAGATCATGCCGAACGAGCCAGTAAAGCCGCGCTGAAAATGCGGCAGACTTTGGCGATGAGACAGAACGAATGGCTCCAGAGTGGCAAACCGGAATTCCCTACTCGCATCGGGGTCAATACCGGCGAAGTTATCGTTGGGAACATGGGCTCAAACGATTTATTTGATTATACCGTTCTGGGGGATACCGTCAACGTCTGTTCCAGGCTGGAGAAAGCCAATAAGTTGTTTCAAAGCGGTATCATTATCAGCCAGGCCACCAACGAAGCTCTCCCTGAACATTTCGTGACCCGTCGGCTGGGTAAGATTAAGATTCACGGTCGAGAAGAAGCGGTTGCTATTTATCAATTGCTGGCGGAAAATAGCAGCGATCTCAAGCCTCCAATGCAAGATCTGCTCGAACTTTACAAAGAAGGCTGGGCGAATATCGAAAGATCCGAATGGGGGAAA
>CBDUWK010000333.1:0-3497 GCA_965370905.1 uncultured bacterium
TCCCGGTTGATGTTTATGTCGCTGGATGCCCGCCTCGCCCGGAAGCGTTGATTCATGGCATCCTGACTCTTTACGATAAGGTCGAGAGCCAGAAAGTTAAGGATTGGGCTTGACTGTTGACTGAGGTAGTTTGCGAATGACTGTCGTTGAAAAAGCCGTAGCGAAATTGCAGCGAGAGCTTGGTGAAAGCGTCCTGGGTGTTGAGGAATTCCGGGGACAAACTTCAGTAACTCTGGATCCTGAAGCTATCGTGAACGCTTGCCAGATGCTGCGAGATGACCCGGATCTGGATTTTAACTTTCTCGCCGCGCTTACGGCTGTTGATTACTGGCCTTCCGAACCTCGTTTTAAAATTGTCTATCAACTCTACAGTTTGGCGAATAAGGAGTTCATTGGCCTTCGTGCCCAACTGAGCAACGAATCTCCCGAGATTTCAACGATTGAAAGCATCTACCCGAACGCAAATTGGCATGAGCGTGAAGTTTTCGACATGTTCGGTGTAACGTTTAAGGATCATTCCGATCAACGTCGCATCATCATGCCTTACGACTGGGAGGGACATCCTCTGCGCAAAGATTATCCGCTTGGTTACGAGGAAGTCCAGTTCACCTTTAATTTCGACGAAATTGATAAACGCAAACCGTATGCGAAGGAATAGCCGGGAACCCTCAATACGAGGATCGTAGGAATGTTGGAAGAGAACGTAGAAATCACGGTAGACGAACTTCGGCACCTGGTCTCCGACCGGGCGCTCGAAGGCGAAACCATGCTGCTGAACATGGGGCCACAGCATCCCAGCACCCATGGGGTATTGCGGCTCCTATTGGAGCTCGATGGTGAGCGTATCGTCACCTGTGTCCCTGATATCGGCTTTCTGCATACGGGTATTGAAAAGAGCATGGAAACCAAAGCGTACGAAAAAGTTTTGGTGATGACCGATCGCATGGATTACCTCAATAACCTGGGTAATAACCTGTGCTACTGCCTGGCAGTTGAGAAGCTGGTTGAGCTGGATGTGCCTGAACGGGCGATGGCGATCCGGGTGCTTCTTGTCGAACTGCAGCGCATAGCCTCGCACCTCGTATTCCTGGCGACACATGGCCTCGATACGGGCGCGATGTCTATATTCCTCTACTGCTTCCGCGAGCGTGAGGTCATCCTGGACATTTTCGAGATGTGTTCTGGAGCGAGGATGATGACCTCCTACTTCAGGCCTGGTGGTCTATGGCGGGACGTCCCCGATGGGTTTGAGGAGACGGTGCGTTCTTTTACTGAATCTTTCCCGAAGCGGATCAAGATGTATGAAGATCTTCTAACCAAGAATCCAATTTATACCCATCGGACGCAGGGAATTGGCGGCATCTCCAGCGAAGAGGCGCTTAAGTGGGGGTTGACAGGGCCTCCATTGCGAGCGACTGGATTGGCGTGGGATTTGAGAAAATCGAACCCATATAGCGGATATGAGCGCTATGATTTTGATATCCCTGTCGGGGTAAATGGAGATACATACGACCGTTATACCGTCCGCATCGGCGAGATGCGGCAATCGCTGCGGATTATCGAACAGGTTCTGGATACGCTTCCAGGTGGACCTGTTCGCAGTGACAACCGCAAGTTTGTGCCTCCGCCGCGGTCCGAATTAAGCCACAGCATGGAAGCTGTTATTCATCATTTCAAATTGTGGACGGAGGGCTTTTGCGCACCCAAAGGATCGGTTTTTGTCGCCGTAGAATCCGCGCGCGGAGAGTTGGGGTGCTATCTGGAAGGCGACGGTGGCCCGAAGCCCTACCGGGTGCATTTCCGAACGCCGAGTTTCGCGACTTTGCAAACACTGCCAATGCTCTGTAAGGATCACCTTGTGGCCGATGTCGTTGCCATCATCAGCAGCCTCGACCCGGTGTTAGGAGATTCGGATCGGTAAAGTGTGATCCAAAATGAAGGACTCAACTATCCTGCACGTCTGAAGACAGGCAATTGGTTTGGCAGGATTAGAGGGGCAGGCACCATGCGAGATGCTATTCCTAATTAGGAGCTCATGCATTGCTGGTAGATAAGTATCCTAAAGAGATCGATCGAATTCTCGAAAAATTCCCGCCGGAGCGGAAGCGCGCAGCAGCGCTGCCGCTGCTCTACCTTGCACAGCGGGAATATGGCCATGTTTCAAAGGAAGCGATTCGGGAAGTCGCCGGCATCTTGGACGTCGATCCAACACAGGTTGGAGGTTTGGTTGGCTTTTATACCCTGCTCCACTCCAAGCCCGGCGGGAAATACCGCATTCAGGTTTGTACGGATCTCCCTTGCGCATTGCGCGGTGCGGAGGAATTCGCCGATGAATTATGCGATAACCTGCGGATTAAAATGGGCGAGACGACTGAAGATGGTCTGATCACGGTCGAAGAAGTCAAGTGCCTGGCGGGTTGTGATAAAGCGCCGATGTTTCAACTTCAAGCGCCGGATGGAATCCACTACTTTGAAAACCAGGATCTCGAATCGGCTATGGAATTGATCGAGGAACTCCGACAGAGGGGTGACGATGCCTGAACATATCTTGTTGCGGCACCGGGACATCCCCGAGATCGCGGATCTCGATGTATATCTGGAGCACGATGGATTTAAGGCGTTCGAAGACGTCGTTAAAAACCAAACCCCTGAGCAAGTGATTGAAACTGTTAAGAACGCAAATTTACGCGGCCGCGGCGGCGCTGGCTTCCCGGCGGGCGTCAAGTGGAGTTTCCTCACCACTGGTGTCTTCCCTCGCTATGTTGTTGCCAATGCGGATGAGTCAGAACCCGGCACGTTCAAAGACCGCGAAATTATGGAGGGCAATCCCTACCAGTTTCTCGAGGGCGTCGCTATTTGCTCATACGCCGCGCAAGCCAATACTGCTTACGTCTACTGCCGTGGCGAATTTTGGGACCTGGCGCATGAACTTGAAGGCAAGATTGAAGCTCTTACTAAAAGAGGGCTTCTGGGCGAAGGTCTTTTCGATACAGACTACAGCCTGATGATCTATGTCTATCTCGGCGCTGGCGCTTATATCTGTGGAGAAGAGACCGCGCTGCTGTCATCCATGGAAGGGGAAATCGGGCATCCACGGCTGCGCCCGCCATTCCCGGCGGCTGAAGGACTCTTTGCAAAGCCCACGGTTATCAACAACGTTGAAACGCTAACGAACCTGCCCCCTATCATCAATCAAGGGGCGGACTGGTATCGGTCCATAGGTACGGAAAAGAGCACCGGACCTAAAATTTTTTCTCTTTCGGGTCACGTGGAACGTCCGGGCAATTATGAACTTCCATTCGGGACGACTTTCCGTGAACTCATTTTCGAGCACGGCGGGGGGATTCGCGACGGGAAGGCAATCAAAGGGATCCTGCCGGCAGGCGCGTCAGCGCCACTGCTGCCGGCAACGGATGAAGTCCTGGACACGCCGATGGATTACGAATCCGTGCCGAAGGTGGGATCGCAGCTTGGCTCGGCCTCTATCATCGTGCTTG
>CBDUWK010000334.1:0-3487 GCA_965370905.1 uncultured bacterium
ACGATGAACCCAGATTAATGTCATCATTTGTGGAACTCACTTCGCTCTATTTCAGTGATGTGATCCTTCCTGCAACACGTAACTTGCAGAGAATTCTGACTCAATCACTCCCGCAACTCTCCAAACGAGTAGGCAACTTGCTGCCGCACTCTGCTGACACCACCTACATTCAGCTGACAAAAGAGGACCGTCAGCGTCTACGGCAGGAACTATCTGTAGATATTGAAAAGAAGATGATAACCATGATAGCCCCTTTCGACCGGCGTCGAGATTATGATACACTGCTAGAGGCGTGCGCTCTGCTCAAACAGCGTCAACAGGATTTCATCCTGTTGCTGGTAGGTGATGGGCCAGAACGACGCATACTTGCTGAGAAGGTCTATGCCTTGCGTTTACAGGATCAAGTAACCATAATGGATGATCCAGGTGATCATATCGATATATTATCTGCAACTGATATTTTTGCACTTAGCACCCATTTTGAGAGTAATTCCATCCCCTTATTCGAAGCGATGGCTCAGGGTGTCGCTATCGCCGGTACCGACATACCGGGAATTAATGACTTAATCAGAGACGAACGAAGCGGGAAGCTGGCAAAACCCAAGGATGCTGAATCCTTCGCCGAAGCTCTGACCTATCTTTTAGCGCAGGAGAAAACACGGAAGAAGCTTGGATCCGTGGCCAGAAAGTGTATTGAAAACCGTGGGAACCTGGATCAGTTCATGCCGCCTTTCATTAACATGTTAAAAAAGAAAATGAAAGAGTGCGCAGAAGTCCAAAAGGCTGCCAAGAAGGACAAATCCTCTGGTCCGTCACCCACCGAACTGGCATCGCTATACATCGATTTACATCATAAGGTTCGTGATCTGATCATAAAGCCCGACGCCAAGTTTGGCATCTCCGAAGCGGCGGACCTGATGGATAGCTTTTCCGTCAACGTGCAGGTGGACGTTCTTGAAAAGTTGTGCTCAGTTCCTGTCGAATCAGCGCCCTTAGCCATGTTCGTCAGACCACTTGAGAAAGTACTGTCCGACCACTTTTTAGAACAGTTCCCGCTCCTGGAGATGAGATTATATGAACAACTGGCAGACTTTTACATAGAACTTGGTTATGTCGAAGGAGCTGAAAAATTGATCGAGAAATTAGAGGAAAAGGTGTCTCACGAATTATTCAGATTCCATTTTACCTGCAACCGTTTTGCCGGATTGCATGCCAACGTGAGATTGTCACAGTTATACAACCTCATAGGTCAACAGGACAAAAGGGATTTCTACAGATTGGAATTATGGGAATATCTTAAGGCACCAGAAGGTAATATGGGAGAATATTTCCATCAGCAGAATGCAGCCTGCCTCAAAAGTCTCGGAGAGGTGAAGTTAGCAAAGAGGGAGATGCAAAAGGATGCTCTTGGGGCAATTCAGATCGACTCCAATGCCCCCATCGGTTACTTGTCACCGGAAAAGGCGGAAAAACCATCCAAACCACATCTTAGAGGTGTTGCTTTGAGAAAAACAATCAAACCCGGAAAAGATCATGTGACTGAAGCTTCACCGGAATTGGAAACCAATAGCTAATCACAACGGTCTAAAGAGGTATAAGTTATGGGGGAAAACGAGGATTTGAGGTGCATGCTATGCGGTGGGGATGAATTTATGGTGTCCTTCACCGATGGCGGGATTCCTGAAGAAACAGCTGCGATTATTATAGAACAAGACCAGTCAGAAGAGCCTGATACCTGCATTTCTATAGTAAAGTGCGTCCGCTGTGGATTATCTTTCAGACAGAGACCTCGATATAATTCCATCCAATCCTTTATAAATACCTCCTTTACACTGGGGATAACGCCTAGGTCTCTAACTATCTGTTCAGACCTCTCCACACCTGAATTTATGACAACTCATAATACAGGCCAGGAGGAGATTGAAGAAATAGGGCAATTTACTCAGCCACCCGGCAGCCTCCTGAACATAGACAATGATTCCACCGACATTCTCGAGACTGCGCGTGTCTTTGGCTGGAGGTCAGAAGCGGTAGATTCGTTAGATCCTGCTGGTTTAGACCAGCGGGAAAACTGTGCTAATACAGAGATTTCCGACGGCAAGTACGATGTCATAAGGATGGCAAATACCCTGGAAAGAGCGGACAATCCTATTCAATATCTCAAGCAGATAAGAGGATCCCTTCAGGAGAGTGGTTTGTTAGTTATTTCGACCCCTGATTGCAGTTCATGGGATTTCCCTCTGCATGGCCAGGGGGCGTCACTGCAACCAGTGGATCTGCCACTCTGGTTCTTTACATCTGCAACATTAACCCAACTTTTAGAAAGATCCGGATTCACAATTCTTAAAGTCGCGACTTTTACATATCGGGTCCCGCTAACATATGATGCCTCTGAAGACGAGAGTCTCCTCAATATGATAGAATTTCATCCCAGTGCCGATTCCAGCGCTATCTCTCCTTACCCAGATCCTAAATTCTTGAGAATTTTCGCGAGAAGATCTGAAAAACAGATTTCAGAAGCTGCGGCCCTGAAGGAAAGTGCTTCCCTTCCCATAGAATCACTGGAACTAACTGAATCCTTTTAGCCCACTATAAGCTACTTTTACTGCCTCAACGCTTCTTGAGGGATAGAATCCCAGCCGAACCAGGCACAATCTAACCCAGCCATTAGTCATTTATGCTACCAGAGGATGAAAAATGGCAGTTTTTTCTTGACTTGACCAACTTTTTTATTTATTGTATGAGCGTTATACTCGATAATATGAAAGGGGGAGAGGATGAGCAGGCGCACAGGGGCATTCAGTTTCGTCCTGATTATGGCTCTAATAGGGGTGTTGACTTTCACCAATTTTACCGGGGCTACACAACTTTCGGGCGGGAAGGGACTTACTATCGTACAGTTTCCAACCCTTATGCCACCCGGAGCTTTGAATTTAAAGTTCCACAGCAGGGCCTATGCTAAAAGTCTCGAAAAGTTCGTGTTGAGCAACGGAACAGGGGCTCTATCCTTTAACTTTGGCTTCAGTAAACATGTGGAATTAGGCTTTACGCAGATACTCTACCAGGATTTAAACGCGTCGGCAAAAGACCCTGAGGTGCTGACACAGATTCCTGACGATACTTACCTACGTATAAAAGTGGGGGACTTCCCCTTTACGATGGGGAATGCCTACTTTAAATTCGGCCTCTTGAATCAGTTACGCTATCGTACAGGTGTGGTTGACAACATCTACCTCGAGCCTTATGTCGGTAAGGGAATAGAATGGGAAATAGATCTTCTGATCTCCTACTTCTATAATCCCTTGTATGAAGAGAATGCTTCCTCATTCCATATCAATATAGGTTACTTGAATCATAATGATTCCGGTACCGGGAACAGCCCTTTAAAAGCAGCTCAGGAATTCCTGTACGCTTTAGGCTTCGTCTAACCTACTCGCTATTTCGATTTCTCACTGGAACATACCGGGAATTTCTTCACGAAATACCC
>CBDUWK010000335.1:0-3472 GCA_965370905.1 uncultured bacterium
ATAACCAGCACCATAAGATTGGGTCTCCCCTGCAATGATATACCCGCCGTCGAGGATCTGCTGAACGCTGTAGCCATAATCACTATCGCTTCCTCCGAAGGTTTGACTCCATTGTTCTACACCAGAAGCGTCAGTCTTGATTAAATAGACGTCGCTACTACCAGCGCCATAGGTAGTTGTATATCCGGTTATGACAAACCCTTCGTCGGATGTCTGCTGGACGCTGTAGCCACAATCACTACGGCCTCCTCCGAAGGTTTGACTCCATTGCTCTATACCAGAAGCGTCGGTCTTGATTACCCAGACGTCATTATAACCAGCACCATAAGATTGGGTCTCCCCTGCAATGATATACCCGCCGTCGAGGGTCTGCTGAACGCTGTAGCCATAATCACTATCGCTTCCGCCGAAGGTTTTGGTCCACACTGAATCTCCTGAAGCGTTGGTCTTGATTAAGTATACATCATAATTAGGATATAGACAGGTATATCCAGTGATGATATACCCGCCATCGCTGGTCTGTTGAACGCATTTGCCTTCATCAAGCGAGCCCCCGCCGGAGCTTCCGTCGAAGGTCTTCGTCCAGAGGGTGTCCGGTTGTGCGAAGGCGATTAGCGTGAAAAGCAGGCATACGAATAATGCGAAGGTTGTTTTCATGATAGGCTCCAATGAATGGATAAATTCAATATACGATGGTTTTGGGGGAGAGTCAAGCGGGAAAAGGGGGATTCAGTTGTCGGGGTTCGGGGTTCAGTGAGAGCGAGGTGATCTCGCCCTGGTGTCGGGGTCAAGGGCGACCCCGATTATGGGTCAAGGGCGACAAAAAAGGGCGTCCCGGCTGACCGGGATCGCCCCTACATTAACTTTATCCTTGAATTCTAATGTTCTGCCACTTTCGCGGAGGTGGAACCCTTGTACAGAAAGAGCGCCAAAGCGGCGAAGACAATCAAGCCCAGCCAGTTGCGCAGACTTTCGTCCATGGGCAGGGTGTAATCGAAGCCCAGCATTTTGGAAAGAGCATCGAAGACGCCAGCCAGCGCGCCACCGGCAATGAAACCGGAAGCGATCAGGATAGCCTTATCTGAGCGTGCTTTCTTGATTTTCTTGTCCTTGCTGGAATTCTTGATCAGCCAGTTCACACAGGCTCCCAGGAAGATGGGGCTGTTCAGTTCGATGGGCAAGTACATACCCAGAGCAAACGCCAGCGCAGAGATATCAAGCATCGTTACCAGAACCGCGATAACCGCGCCTACGGCATAGAGCAGCCAGGGCGCTCCCTGTCCGCCCAGGAAAGCGTTGGCGACAGCCGCCATAGCCGAAGCCTGCGGCGCGGGCAGTGGGTTGGGATGTTCAAGCGTCGGTTGGCCGAAGCCGTACACGCTGGCAAACAACATGATTACCGCCGTTACAGTCAAGCTGGCTAAACCGGCGCCGATGATATTGGACCACTGGATGGTCTTCGGCGATGATCCCAGCCAGTAACCGATCTTGAACTGGGTGACCAGCGATCCCGCCATGGAGAGCGCAGTGCAGACCACTCCGCCAATGAGGATGATAGCCAGCATTCCGGATCCGCCCGAAAGTCCCAGAGCGGATAATACCACTGCTGCAATGATTAAAGTGGTCAGAGTCATTCCCGAAATCGGCGTCACCGAAATCATGGCAATCGCCCAGGCGGATACGGCCGAAAACAGGAAGACGATGAGAATCGTCATGATCAGCGAAACGAGGGAGACCCAGGTGGCATTGGGTTCACCGGCTACGGCCACAAAGCGGAAGTAAAGGAAGATCGCCACTGCCGTGATGAGGCCGATGATGGCCAGCGTGGACATCTTTATGTCAACGTTCAGGCGGGATTCGCCACCTTCAGCGCCTTCATGCTTTTTAAAAAGTTGCGCCACCACCTTCTGCATAGCCTGCTTGATGACACCGGACATCTTCAGGATGGAGATGACGCCCGCAGCGAAGATACCTCCGATACCGATATTGCGGACGCCGGGGATGAAGTTGCCCATGTCATCAGTAAAACCGAAGAATATATCAGTGAAGGGTCGTTCTGCAAAGATAGGACTCAGGCTGCCGACCAATGGTATCAGAACGAAGTAAGCCAGCATGGAACCGGCCATGATGATCGAGGCGTACTTGATGCCGATAATACAGCCCAGTCCCAGAACCGCCGCCGAAGTGTTCATGGCGAAAACGCCCTTAACTTTGTCGGTGAAATTGGCAAGCGCCGGGATTGCCGCGGTGGTGAAAACGTCGCTCCAGGTTCTGATTGCCAGAGCCATATAGTCCACAACAATGCCGATACCCAGCGAGTAAACCAGCACCATTGCCGATTTACCGCCCTTTTCGCCGGTGACCAGAATCTCCGTGGTCGCGGTGGCTTCAGGGAAAGGCAGCTTGCCGTGCATATCGGCGACGAAATAATTGCGGAAGGGAATGAGAAAAAGTACTCCCAGTATCGCTCCAAAGAAGGGTACCAGGAATATCTGGAGAAACGTAGCCAGAAAACTCTGACTTTCCAGACCCAGCATAAAGATGGCCGGCATAACGAATACGGTGCCACCCACCAGTATCCCTGAGGTACAGCCGATTGCCAGGATATTCACATTCTCTATCAGGGTACTCTTTCGCATCATCACGGCTGAAAAGCCCACTGCTAAAATGCTGATGGGAATAGCCGTTTCGATCCCCTGCCCCAGCTTCAAGGCGATGTAAGAAGCCGCCGCCGCAAAGATGATGATCATAACTATTCCGAAGGCGATAGAACGGCCGGTTACTTCCAGGATGCCCTTCTCATCAGGGAGGATAGGCGTGTAAGTTTCACCCGGTTTTAACTCCGTAAAGGCATTTGCGGGCAGATGACGTTCGTTTTTCGCTTCCATAAAGATATTTCTCCAGGTTAAGGGAAGTATATCCTGCTTATTTGTTAATCCTCAAGCACTTAGGAATGGTAAAATTATTAACGCAAAAGTTACCACTCCGGCAGATTAAATGCAAGTGGAAAATAGGGATTCATTTGTCGGGATTCCCCGAAGGGGCAGGCAGGATTCGGGGGGTCAGAAGATTTGCAGGGCCAAGGTGCCCCCTCTGCAGGGTGAGGTACGCATTGCCACTACAGATCCCCCCGTCCCGGTAAACCGGGACACCCCCCTTGCAAAAGGGGGGCAATAAAAAGGGCGTCCCGGCTGACCGGGATCGCCCCAAGGAATGTCTGAATCGCTGATTCGCGCTGATTTTATTGATTACACTGATTATTTCATCAGAACCAGCTTCTGTACCTGGCTGAAATTGGTGGCATTCATTTGCACGAAATAGATGCCGGAAGATAGATCCGATCCATCGAAGAGGACGTTATGGATTCCGGCGGGGTAAAAGCGGGTCGGCGCAAGACCGACCCCTACACTGCGTCCGTTTATATCATAGATTTCCAGCCTTACATTCGATGCCACCGGCAGGGAAAAGGTCA
>CBDUWK010000336.1:0-3467 GCA_965370905.1 uncultured bacterium
AGGAAGTGATAAATTTCATCGATCACGTTATCATAATAAGGGTCATCCTGCATGTTGTGCGGTTCCCCCTTCATATGCATGAGCACAAGAGCAGCATCGTTTTCAGCCACAACCCTGGCCATGTCAGCATCGCTGCGCAGCGCGGAAATATCGTTGACAATAATGGCGCCGGCAGATAAGGCTTCTTGAGCGACCTCGGCTTTAGTTGTATCAATTGAAATGGGTATCTCGATCTTCAAAGCGAGCTTTTGGATTACCGGGATGACCCTGCGGATCTCTTCCCCACAAGGAACGGGATCTGCGCCTGGCCGCGAGGACTCGCCGCCAACGTCTATGAAATCAGCTCCCTGCTGGACCATCTGAATGGCGCGTTCAACCGCGGCATCGATCTCGTAAAACTCTCCCCCATCGGAGAATGAATCCGGCGTAACATTTAGTATTCCCATAATATAGGGACGATTCACCCGCCGATAGACCTGATCCCCGATTCTAAATGTGTTTCTGCTTCCTTTCATCATACGTGCCGACTAATCCAATGCCTCTGCATATTCTTTTGCCTTTAAGGCATAGATGTCATCATCATCCTTACGGAGTTCCCAGCGAGTATTAAACGAGTCGATAGCTTTAACTGTGTCGCCTTTGGCTCGGTATATCAATCCCAGATAATAGTAATTATCGATCGTTCCACCCCACTCGGCCGAAAGCTTAAAATTAATCTCTGCCGAGTCATAATCCTTCAACCGGTAATTCACCACACCCAAATTAAAAGCGGCAGAAGCGTTTTCAGGAGAAATATCAAGAATTCTGTGGTATATCTCCTTCGACTTATCGGAATTGCCATCATAAAGTTCAACGGCACCCATCTTCAGCAGCAGTGGGATCGAGTTCGGATTTATAAGCAGCCCATCTTGCAGGTATTTCCGAGCTTTAAATGCCGCACTCGTCTTGATCAACTCTTCAGCTAAGGATATTCGGGCGGCAACAAATACCGGATCGAGGCGGACAGCTTCTTCCAGGAGAAGTATCTTCGTGTCTAATCGTAGATCCTTCAGGCGTTCGGGATGGAGCAGTGTTAAATCCTGATATGCTCTAACCTGGAGTGGATCTCGAGCTAATGCAACTTTAAGCGGCGGTTCAGCCTTTTCCCATTGGTATTGACGGAGATAGAATTCACCCATTTGCAGCAGCGCTTCAAGTGAACTTGTATCTGTATTAACCGCTCTGAACAGCTCAGATTCAGCACCAGATATGTCGCCAGATAGTTCTGTTGCCTGTGCCATTCCCAGATGAGCCGGTGTGAACGAGGAATCATCTTCTATGGCGCTGTTAAAATACCAAATAGCGGAATCAGAAAATTGCTTAGATAAAAAATTTATCCCACGGTAATAATCCTCCAGGCAAGCCGGGTCTGGGTTTTGAAGAAAAGGTCTAACTATGGCTACATTTTCATTCAAATCTTCGAGAATCCAGGAACTAATCTGTATGCCGAATGATAGTAGATCAGAGTTATCTGAAAAACAAGATAACTTTTTGCCGTTAGCGGCGATGACAGTTACCTTACTATTGCCATTACTATCTGTTCCGCCCCAAAATGTCTGATAGACACGATACTTCGATCTGTTCAGATTTTCAAGAATAGGAGCAGGATATTCTTCTAAAGCCCCTGTCCATGGATTGACTATCGCACTTTTAAAACTTTTCCTCAGGGTTCGTGCGGTTAAATCTGCAACGGCTTCCACCTGCCAATTACTTTCATTGGCAGCATCTTCTACAGGGAGAATCGCGATACGTACTGGTCTAAGTTTGGGTGGAGACTGTATCCAGAAGAGAGTGTAAACGGCTAAAATAATCACAGGACCAAGCCAACGCCAACGTTTATAAGTATTTCGGTGCATGGTTTCGCCAGTCCTGTAAACGTATTCAAGCATCGGAAAGAAAACTATGAGTAATACTACCGGAACGGAAAATCCGCCCGGAACTTCTCCTGAAAGATAACGCCAGATTTCAGTCATGATGTACTATCCAAAACAAAAGAGGCGACCAGAGATCGCGCAAATCATTTGATAATATAACTTATTTCAGTAGGAATTCACGCCGTTGATTTTAATATAAAACAGTTTCTCGTCCTCCCATAAGGGATAATGCTTCCAGTCTGGTTGCCTGTTTGCGCATAATTCCCCGCATACTGGAAGTGACGGTCCATGTGCCAACCTTCTCAACTCCCCGCATAGTCATGCATAAGTGCTGCGCCCGGATAACCACGAACACGCCTAAAGGCTTCAGAACTTTCATCAGTGTATCTGCTATCTCCGTGGTCATTCTCTCCTGTAGCTGCGGTCGCCGCGCCATACGATCTACCACTCGAGCGAGTGATGAAAAACCGGTAATTCGGTTATTGTCAGGAATATAGGCTATAGAGACGGTTCCGAAGAATGGCAATAAATGGTGCTCGCACATCGAATAGAAAGACACGTCTCGCAAAAGAATCATCTCATCCTGATTCTTTGTTGTATATACAGCTATGTCAGGTTCAATGACTTTTCCGATTCCTGAGAATATCTCAGTAAACATATCTGCAACGCGCTGAGGAGTCTGTCGCAAACCCTCCCTGTCGGGATCTTCTCCGATAGCAAGTATCAGTTCACGGACTGCAGCGATAATACGTTCTTTATCGATACTCACTGTTCTCCCATAGTTTCCTTAACATCACCGGCCTCAACATTTTCACCGGACGAAGTTTCAGATTCTACCTCGAGGATAAACGAAACTCTGACGTCTTCCCCTTTGCGAATATCTACTCTCGTTACTTCGTCTCCAACAATCCGATAGCCAGATTTCTCGACAGTTACGAAATGTTCCCCCGAAGGAACATCATAAACCGTATCATCGGTGTAATAATTAGTATTTACCGCATCGAGTACTATGGCTGCGCCCTTAACATTACAAGTTACGATTATAGTACCCTCGCCTTCACCAAGAAGGTAAATAAGCAGTGCGCCCGCCATTATAATAACAACTGAGAATACTAAGAATAGATATTTTTGAAATTTCCGTGCTTGCATGGGATCTTCGGCAACTGGATCGAAGAGGATTTCGTTGTCTTTAGCCTCATCTTCCGCAACCCATTCGGTTTCTCCATCTTCGCCCATGATCTCCTTATAACCAGGTCGGTTCTGATAATAACGCCGGAGTTCTTCTTTGTAGATTCTCCGTTTTGCTTCGGCGTGTTCCGATGCTTCTTTGCGAGCTTGTTTACGTTGCTGCTGTCTTCTGTTTTCGAGGTCGCGCTGCTCTATTTCGGCGCGAATAGCACGTCTTAACTCTTCTTCATTTAAATGATTATTATCGCTCGTCATAATTATCTAAATTAAGCTGTTGCAGGCGAAGGTTCCTCACCACCATCAGGGGATAATTTCTCGCTATCTTCTTTTGTCCTTTCTGCTTTCTTTACTTTTTCTTTTTTTGGT
>CBDUWK010000337.1:0-3459 GCA_965370905.1 uncultured bacterium
GTACCTGCAGTAGTTGGATTTCTGCTGGGTGGAGTTTCTCTTCGCATAGTGGACAAAATTCTCCCGCATCTCCACCTGGGATTCCCCATCGAAGAGGCGGAAGGGATAAAAACAAAATTGCGGCGAAGCACCCTGCTGGTGCTGGCGATTACCCTGCACAACATCCCTGAGGGGTTAGCAGTAGGTGTAGCTTTCGGTGCAGTGGCTGCCGGATTAGACTCCGCCACTTTACCGGCCGCTATCGCTCTGGCGGTAGGCATCGGCATCCAGAATTTCCCTGAAGGCGCCGCAGTTGCGATGCCCTTGCGACGCGAGGGCATGTCCAGATTGAAGAGCTTCTGGTACGGGCAGCTTTCCGGCTTGCCGGAACCTATAGCTGGAGTAATCGGCGCTCTGATCGTGATGACGTCTCGCGCCATTCTTCCCTACGCGTTGGCTTTTGCCGCCGGCGCGATGATCTTCGTAGTTGCCGAAGAAGTCATTCCCGAAGCACAGCGAGAAGGAAATACTGACTTAGCAACCGCTGGCGTTATGATCGGATTTGCGGTAATGATGGCACTGGACGTCGCCTTAGGTTAATTCAACCATCAATCAACTTGACAATTAAGTTATCAGTTCGATAAGGGGGCATAATCATGTTCTTCTTAGATCCAACCTTCGCACTTCTGATACCAGCTTTCATACTGGCAATATACGCTCAGACGAAGGTAAAGAATACCTTTGCGAGATACAGCAAGGTGCGATCACTGAGCGGACGAACAGGGGAAGAGGTATCACGCGCACTCCTGGACATGCGCGGTTTGGGAGACGTTAAAATAGAACCGGTCAAGGGGAGCTTAAGTGACCATTACGATCCCCGCAAGAGGATTCTGAGGCTTTCAGAACCGGTGCATGGATCCGATTCTGTAGCTGCGTTGGGAGTAGCTGCTCATGAAACCGGTCATGCGCTGCAGCATGCAGATAACTACGGACCATTGGCTCTGCGATCCAGCATAGTACCGGTAGTCGGTTTCGGATCGAATGCGGCGCTGCCGTTGTTCCTGATCGGTTTTTTCTTCGCCGGTACCTGGGGATGGCTGATGGACGTGGGAATAATATTGTTTGCAGGAGCGGTGGCGTTGAGTCTCATTACGCTTCCAGTCGAGTTCAATGCCTCATCGAGAGCTTTGGCGCTCCTGCAGGAAGGCGGATACCTGACGGATAAGGAAATTCCACACGCCCGGGCAGTATTGAACGCAGCTGCGTGGACTTACGTAGCGGCAGCCACTATGGCGATTGCGCAATTGGTGAGGCTGTTGGTATTGCGTGGTATGAGAGATTAAAGGTTTTAGTTCAGGTATTATAGTAAAACTGAACATGACCTGCCAATAATAATAGGTCACAATAGTTCACTGAACAAACGAATTTAAGTAACATACATCTGGAGACCTCTCCTAAATCATGAAATCAGGATTCAAACAGTGGTCATTGGCGGCCGTTATCATGGGGCTGATATTTTTGGGCTGTTTATACTTAGTCCTTGGCATAATCATGCCTATGTACACCCGCCACGGCGATGAGGTAGAGGTCCCCGAAGTGGTGGAGATGCACTTTGAGCAAGCTGATTCGCTTCTGCGCACCAGAGGATTTGATCTGGTGTTGGAGAGAGAACAATACGACTGGAATTACCCGGAAGGGACTGTCATAAACCAAAATCCTGAAGCCTTTGCTCTTACAAAACCGGGTCGGAGGGTGTATGTTACCATCTCTATCGGTGAGAAGCTCTTTACAATGCCCAATTTCGTCGGGAAATCGGAGAGAGATGCGACCTTTGCGGCTCAGAGCGCCGGTTTGACCATAGATGAGGAATGTTTTGGCTACGAATACTCCAATTACTACCCGGAGAATGTGGTGATGGCGCAATCGATACCACCGGGGACGAAACTGCGTAAGGACACTCCCATCCACGTTACCGTATCTTTGGGGAATATACCGCACGAATTCCGAGTTCCGGACGTGGTGGGACAATCGCTGGATCGAGCAAAGAGAGTTATCCTAACCTCTGGGCTGGAAGTGGGTTCTGTTGAATTCCAGATTGAACCGGACCTGCTGCCTAAGACGGTAATTTCGCAGAATCCACCGGCTGACAAAAAGACAGATCGCGGCAAACAGGTGGATATGGTAGTATCGCTGTTGGAAGAAGTCCAGGAAGATAGTATAACCATCAATGAAAACACGATGTTAGAGTGAGGAATAGAACCGGTACAGGTAGTTTTGTGATTAATACTTATGCAGATTAAGAAAACAGTTAAAACATTGCTTGCTCCGTCAGTCCTGGCGGCAGATTTCAACCACCTGGCAAGGGACATTAAATTAGTGGAGGAAGCTGGCGCTGATTGGCTGCACCTTGACGTCATGGACGGGCACTTCGTTCCTAACATCAGCTTCGGGCCGATGATAGTCGATTTCATCAACCGCACTACGGATCTTTACCTCGATGCACACCTGATGATAGATAATCCGGAGAACTATTTGGAGGCATTCAAGAAAGCCGGCGCGGACGGCATTACACTACACGCGGAGGTTGAGGGTGTAGTGCCTGATCAACTGAAGCGCATCCGCGAATTGG
Source organism: uncultured bacterium (assembly GCA_965370905.1). GTDB lineage: Bacteria > Electryoneota > B3-LCP > B3-LCP > B3-LCP > JALGVT01. Next base: position 2,609 of record CBDUWK010000337.1, read on the forward strand.
GCATGGATGTGGGTATTTCGATCAATCCGGAAACGCCGGTGGAAATGTTAGAACCGGCGTACGAACTTGTCGATCTTATTTTGATTATGTCGGTTCATCCGGGGTTCGGGGGACAGGCATTCATTGCAGATGCAGTTAAAAAGGTTGAACTTATTGCCGAGAAGGTCCAGAGAGATAATCTACCTATATTGATCCAAATTGACGGCGGAATCGGACCTGAAAACGCTGCCTCAGTCAGGAAAGCAGGCGCGATGGTTCTGGTAGCGGGCAATTCTATTTTCGGGCAGGCTGATCCGGGCGTAGCTTTAAAGGCGATCAGGGATGCAGCAGATAGTGGATTTTCGCAAATATAAAATATTCCAAGAATTTAGAAAATGCAAGTATACAAAGACGATAGTATCATCCTGGAAAGGTTCGAAGTTGGGCCTTTCATGGTCAATACCTATATCCTGGGTTGTCTTAAAACGAATAAAGCTGCTGTTATCGATCCGGGAGATGAGGGTGACAGGATTATGGCGCGCTGTGAGGAATTGAACCTTCAGGTCGATTACATACTAAACACCCACGGGCATGCAGATCATATAATCGACAACGGGTACGTTAAAGAGAAGACCGGGGCGAAGATAGTAATTCACCCCAAAGACGCGGAAATGCTGACCAATCCAAAACTGAACGTCTCAGAGGCATTTTCGATGCCCCTGACGTCTCCTCCGGCCGATTTGTATTTTAAGGAAGGTGAGCCTTTTAAGGTGGGTGAAATATCTCTTGAAGTACTCCACTTGCCGGGACACAGCCCCGGTTCGGTGTGTCTCATACACGATCCTATTGCGATAGTTGGGGACGTTCTCTTC
>CBDUWK010000338.1:0-3455 GCA_965370905.1 uncultured bacterium
CGTTACCCTTATGGAAAGGATACCCGAGGCCGAACGAAGCGAAATAGCCTCTGATCGAACTGCCTCCTTCACTCAGGGTATAACCATCTTCCAGGCGAAATCCGAAACGATACTCCATACGAGAGAGGAAATGTTCGGCATCCCAACTGCCGGGCGTCCATTCGGCGCCTACGGAGGTTTCATAGGAGTTCTGATATCCGAACAGGGATGGTGGAAGTTCGTCGAGATCTCCCCAGGGAGAATACATTAGCTGTCCCGCTGCGAGCAACTTGGGGGAGAATCTAAAGGAAATTCCGAAACCATACCTGGCTGCCAAGCGATATTCAGCTTCAGTAAAAACGGACGAATCGTCTTCAGTGTAGCTGAAAGTCTTGTCCAACTGGATGGGCACCTCCGGTTCAAAAATAGCTCCAATTGATAGTGTATTGAAGGGTTGAATAATCAAACCAACGCTACCACCGAACGAGAGCCATTGTTTGGTGGTCAGGAACTCGATGTACTGATCAAATCCACTCGCTTCAGTGTAGCTTATGCGGCTCTCTTCAACCTCTCCCCAGGTGGTGGAAAGTCCTCCGCCAATCTTCGTCCAGGGGGTAATAGTCCAACCCAAGTTTAAAGCAGCCCGACTCAAACCACCACTGCCCTGACGACTCTCGTTGAAGGTTACTCCACCGAGGGAAACATCCCAATTATAGCGAAAATCGGAACGGCTGCGCGGGGTGATGAAAAATCCAAGGCTCAATCCTCTCCGCAAACAAAGGGCGATGCTGAAATACTCCAGCTGGGCCCAATCTTCGGTATCCTCTCCGTAAGTATCACGCATGCTGTGATTGGCTAAGTACCCTCCAATCGAAACTCTGGTTTTGGTAATATTTCCCATCAGAGCCGGATTTAAGAAGTTTACGCCGATGGAATCATGCAGGGCGATACCGGCGCCGCCCATAGCCACGGCACGGGAGGAACTCAGATTCTCCAGGGACCCATAATCCGAAAGACCGGAAAAGATGGAACTTTGAGCCTGGGAAACGAAAGGACAACAGACAACGATAACTGCTGTAAAGGCGATTATTATGTAAAACTTACTCATAATCATCACTCGCCTTCCAGATAGACGATTCGCAATTTAGGTTTAAGCGAATCAGGCGCATTTATGCCGTAAAATACAGTACGGGAGAGATCCAGATACTCGTCGAACGACCTTATCATTACACCCTGATTCGTGCCCGGATAGCGAATCCATTCGTACGCTAAATCGTTAAGCTTGACGGTCATAGTAGCGGTCTCTTCATCGTACAGCGACAGCACGGGCACATTGCCAAAAGCGATGGGTGCGTCAACAGGATCCAACATCCAGGTGGTGTCTTCCATGCTAAAATAGAAGCAACCGTTGACTTTGTCTATGTTAAACTGGCTGGAAGTATCAGCGTGCAAGAGGATTTCAGCGCGGTGAACGGCTATGCCGTAAGAGGGAAGGATGCCCTCAAGGTCGTAAAACAGAATCGTGCGGTGAGCAATGGCATTGCCGAGATAGAGGCGAGTTGAATCTGTAATGCCGACATAATCGGTGGCTACAAAGGCATCTCCTCCAGCCTGGAAGGAGACTGTATCCTGTAGTGGATAAGCTCCGGTGGTGTCGCTGGTATCATAAACGGTAAGGTACAATTCCAGCACAGGTCGTCGCACTAAGGTCTCATATTCTGCAGAGCAGAGACGAATTAGCGATTCGGATCCGGAACTCGCCTGAAGGTATAGTCCATTGTTGTAGTGCAGCGTTTTGTCAATTCCTCCTGCGGCATCCCAGGCGTGGATCAGACTGTCAGCAAAGACTCTGTCGGCTTCACTTTCAAAGGGATCCGGGATGGTAAAAGAGACGCTATCGTCTGTCTGGGAGATGGTGAAGGAAAGAATGGGATCGTCAAGCTCCAGGGAATCCAGAGTATCCCAGGTGACACCGATTTCGGCCCATTCCTGACCAAAGTTGACGAATGATACCTCAATGTCAACTGGATCGCCATCGTTCTGATAGGTTGTATCTGAAAATAGTTTAAAAGAGATCGAATCCACCGCGAAGCTGTCAGGCAACACATTTACCGGGTTGAACTTAAGCAGCGATCGCGCTTCGTAATCCTGGATATGCCCGACATACAGATAAGGGCTGGAGCCGGTCGTCGCCAAAGACTGGAAGATGGCCGAGGCGGTGGGATCGATAATGATTTCCTGCGGATCGGTGAGTCCTCCAGTCAGCTCGGATCCGACCGTGGAATCAGTCTGTGAGCAACCTGTAAGTAGCAGACAGGAAGACAAAATCAAAAGCGATATTGTATTAGCGATACTCTTCATTATTTCATTAGTTGGAAATTTAATAAGTTATACAATTTAAGGGCGATAAGCAACCAAAAAATAGTATATGCGCTTTAGTTCATTAGTGTGCTGTCAGACGCCCCCGTCTGACAGTCATCTCGAGTGTCAGGTGAGGACACCTGACACTACAACAAATAAGTTCATCCGATTTTAATTAAAAGGCACTTTCCTGCCGAACTTCAGGCATACGTTCCCGTTTAGATTCACCATCTGGATATGGTACCCGGAACGTTCGACGAGAACTACTCCACACTGAGGGCACACTGTGTCAGAACCGTTTCCCCTGGCAATATTACCAAGATAGACGAACTGGAGTTCCCGCTGGGCGATATTTAAAGCTTTAAGCATGAAAGATTCCGACGTTGCCGGTTCCGAATACTGGTAATGCGGAAAATAGCGAGAGAGGTGCAGTGGTATCTCGCTACTCACGGAAGCAATCCACTTCGCGAGACCGGTGATGGAATCTTCGCGATCGTTCCACCCGGTAACCAGCAAGTGAGTTATTTCAATATGGGTGCCTGCATCATGGGCTTGTCTTATGGTTCGCAGTACCGGTTCGAGGCGACCTTTGCAAATCTTCTTATAGAAATCGTTATTTAAGGATTTAAGATCAATGTTCATGGCATCGATTGAGGGCAGTAACTTCTGCAAGGGTTCTGCTTCTATGAAGCCGTTGGTAACGAGCACGCTTTTGAGTCCTTTGCTTTTCAATTCCCGCGAAGCTTCCAGAACGTATTCATACCACATTAGAGGTTCGGAATAAGTGAAGGCAACACCGATCGATCCTTGCGACGGGGCCATATTGACGAGCTCACCCACAGGAAGATGACGTGAGGGAACGGTACCCTGGGATATCTCACAATTCTGACAGAACTGGCATCTCAGATTACAGCCGTTGGCGCCGACCGATAAAATGGCTGATCCAGGCTGAAAATGGTACAGCGGTTTCTTCTCTATGGGATCAATTGCAATCGAAGCGGCCTGGGCGTAATTCAGGGCGATAAGCTTCTCCCCCACCCTTTTCCTGAAACGGCAGATCCCGACTTGATCCGGTTTCAACTTGCAGTGATGAGGGCAGAGGTCGCAGACCAGTT
>CBDUWK010000339.1:0-3454 GCA_965370905.1 uncultured bacterium
AGCGCTGCCGGTAAACATGATGTCTTCCGGCGAGGCGCCTATCAGACCGGCAATGGTTTCACGGGCTGAAGTCACCGCATCTTCGGCGTCAAGGCCGTATTGATGAAGCGAAGCGGGATTGCCGAAGTTTTCCATGAAATAGGGCTTCATGGCCGCAAAGACCGGTTCTATCATCGGGGTACTGTCGTTATTGTCAAAGTATATAGGTTTTTCTTCCATTGGTGATCCGTGTATGATTTAGTTAATATGCTCTCTATCAAATTTTACTCGCTTGAGATTGCTTCGTCCGCCTGCGGCGTCCTCGTCCCGTAGGGATCCCTTCGGGGCAATGACACTTAAGGGCCATTTTGAGGTACGGAAAATCTGCATCCGCAGAAATTCTGGCGATATAATCCCAATTCTTTACTGATCTCGACTGAACGTTTGAATCCGTCCTTCTTCTTAAAGTTAGAAGACATATATGTTAATCCGTATCTACCGGCTATTTCAGCGCCGACAGAGTTGATCAGATCGGCATCCTTATGCGGGCTGGTGGTAAAAACGCTGCCGATGGTGTCAAAGTCAGCTTCTACTGCTTTCTGAGCGGTTCGTTCCAAACGGTGTTGAAAACAGATACGGCAGCGGTCGCCCCCTTCCGGATCGTTCTCATATCCGGCCACAACAGCCAGCCAATTTTCGGGATTATACTCTCCGGCCATACAAGAAACATTAAAGCTTTCCGCAACGGTGCGAAAGGCATCCAGCCGTCTTTGGTATTCTTTCTCCGGATGAATGTTGGGATTATCGAAAAACAGGCAGAGCTTTTCGGTCTGGGGCATCCTTTCCAAGGCGACGGTGACATCGGGGCCGCAGCAGACGTGCAGCAGCAGCTTCATTATGCTCCTTCACGCGACAGAATAGTTCCTATGAATTCACCCAAAGCCCGATCCACTTCCGCTTGTATGTCCGGGTATTCCTGCTCCACAATTGCTCGTTTATCCTTATCGTTAATTTCCAGGCCTTTCGCCTGAACTATTCGTTCGGTTATGACCAGATTTTCAATGACTTTGCGGATGACTTTACCGACTAAGACCGGGGATGATTCAGCAAGAACGTGTTCCAACTTGGTGCGAACCATCTCGCCGTAATTGTCGCCTGCTTCAAAAGGATCTATGCTCATATATGAAACCTTAAGTTATCAAAGTTATTTCAGCTGTCGCATGGGGACATGCGACGGCATGAGTGGACGGGTTATCTAAATATATATTTTGCTGTTTCTTCTTTGGGAACCGGTTTAACGCGGAGGATGTCCTCGCTGCCATTTTTACTGCATTGTACGCTCACTGAGGATTGGTCCCAACCATCGCTGTAACGCGCCACGATCCGGGCCGCGAAATGCAGGTCATCGACTGAGGCTTCACCTTCCAGTAGAGCTAAGGGCCCTTCTATATCAGGAGTTGAGAAAGCCCAGCGACCTGAAGTGAAATTTTCGAGCGTATGGTTTTCTGCTTCGTTGCGACCAACGATTAACTTTAGATGCTTTGAAAGCCGCAGATGCCGTCCTATTTTTAAAATGTTGAAATCTTCATGAGTGACCTTCCGGCCTGGCGGCAGATACTGCAAAAAATCGAAGAATTTCCTGCCGTAGGAGGGATCGGTTAAAAAACAGCATCCGCCAGCAGGCTGGGGATAATCCTTCAGGCCGAATTCTTCCGCCAAGGCGATCTGGGGCTTTCTGGTCCTGCCGGTAAATCCTTTCAACTTCGTTCTATCTACTAAGCCACGTTTTTCCACATCGGTTTCGGGCAGCCTTAACGCAGACAGGGGACGCAGCAGCAGGCCGTCCAAGCCGCTCTGCTTCTCCATCTGACGTAGTGTAGGACGCTGCTGGGTCATAGGTCGCTGCCCCAGGACTTCACCTGAGAAGACAAAGTCAGCATCTATTTCCTGCATGAGAGTCTTAGCTTTGCGGAACATCATGATGCGGCAATCGATGCAGGGATTGGCGTTTTTACCGTATCCCCAGCGCGGATTGGTGATAACCTCCAGGTATTCCTGAGATACATCCACGATCCGGACTGAGAACTTCAGGTCTTCTCCCACCCTGAGGGCGTGATTACAGAGGTTAGGGTTCAGATCCGAACCGTAACCGCGATCGGGCTTAGAGTTGATGACGCAGAAACCGGTATTGAAGTTCACTCCACGGATTTCAATGCCCTGTTCGATCAGAAGGCGCGCCGCTAAAGTGCTGTCCAGCCCGCCTGATATAAGACCTAAGGCCCGGATGCTCATTTTTCGAATTTTTTATATCCCTGCATTACTGATTTTACGCTTCAAAAGTGAATCGCTTGAATTCAAATCCATATGCAGCCAATTCCTCTAAAAACAGTTTTCCTATGTCCGGCAGCGTGGGCGGCATCTGAACTCCGGTGGCTTTAATGCGATCTTGAAAAATCAGCTTTGTGGCAATGGCGGGAGGCAGACCAACGGCTTTTGCCATAGCAGAATCTCCGTGAGGGGTTCCGTCCGCCACCATGGTAGCCAACCTCTTTTCACGATGCTTGTCGGGGAATTCGGCCACGATTTCGATGTGAACGATGGTCATATCGGTTTCGTGCGGCTCGTAGCTCATTCTCTGCAGACACATCTCCACAAAAACGTCCAATTTTGACCCTTCTTTAAGGGTAATCGGGTGATCTTCAAAAAACCGCAGCCACCGCATCCGGTTGATAATGTCGGATTTGTCATCCACTTTGAGGAATGTGGCGATTTTCTCTGCCACGTTTTCGGTTGACTCTAAATTGATGAGAGACGCGGCAAACTGCCGGTAGGTCTGGCCTTCAAAGTTGTGAATATCCTTATCGTTCAGAAGGTCAAGTTTGATAAAGTTGCGCATATTATTGCAGTAACCTGAGAAGCGTAACAGTCCGCGGTAAAACGTTACGTCATTATCCAACCCAAAGTGTTTCAGATACCGTGTACAGTCCTTATTGGGATACGTTTCGAAAGCGCCCAGACCATAAATATCCACCATGTGATGGTCCTCGAACAGTTTGTCTCCCGGAATAGCGACGCGTTTCCCTTCAATCAGATAAACGGCAGGCACTTGCGCCGCGAGGAATACTCCCTTGGGTTCCCAGGAAAACTTATACCCCATCGGATTGTTATTATATTTAAATGACGGGAGCCCGGAACCATAGGAATGGAGACTGAGCACTTTACCGCCTTCCGCTCTAATTTCTTCCAGAAGCATCTGCGTTCCCATATGATCCATGCCGGGATCTTCCCCCAACTCGTTGAGAATCAGAATGCCCCGTTTCTTAGCCTCTTCATGATAAGCTTTCACCGCCGGGATCTCATAGGAAGTAGTAACCATGCTCTTCCGGTGCTTGAGACAAGCTTCGACAACCATGGTATGATAAGCTTTGGGAATCATATTTACCACAAGGTCATTCTCGTTCACCAGACGGTCGAG
>CBDUWK010000340.1:0-3443 GCA_965370905.1 uncultured bacterium
GATGACGATTCTAATTGGCAACTTGAACCTCCGGGCAAATTCGAAGTCACGCTGATCGTGTGCCGGTACCGCCATAACCGCGCCAGTACCGTAACCCATCAGAGCGTAGTCGGCGATCCAGATCTGCAGCCGTTCCCCGGTCAAGGGATGAAGCGCGTAAGCGCCGGTGAACATGCCTGTCTTCTCCCGTTCGACTGAAGTACGTTCAATTTCTGTCGCCTTCCTGACCTCTTCAATATACGCTTCAATTTCCGCCCGGTGTTCCTCAGTGGTGATCTCCATTACCAGCGGATGTTCCGGCGCAAAAACCAGGTAGGTCACCCCGAAAAGCGTATCCGCGCGGGTGGTAAATACATCGATTCCTTCGGGTGTGCCTTCTATGCCGAAGTTTATGGTCGTACCTTCGCTGCGCCCGATCCAGTTCTCCTGCATCAGTCTGGTCTTGCGCGGCCAATCAATGCGGTTCAGACCTTCCAGAAGTCTATCGGCATAATCGGTTATCTTGAAAAACCACTGTTTGAGATCCCGCTTGGTCAGAACCGCGCCACAGCGTTCGCAGCAGCCATCTACACTCTGCTCATTGGCTAAAACTGTCTGGCAGTCGGGGCACCAGTTCACCGGAGCCTGTTTCTGGTAAGCTAACCCCATATCGTAAAGCTTCAGAAAGAGCCACTGCGTCCACTTGTAATACTCTGGCGACGAGGTGTTGATTTGTCGTTCCCAGTCGTACATCGCGCCAACTTGTTCCAACTGCCGGCGGATGCCTTTGAGACTTTCGGAGGTAGTTACCGCAGGGTGTACCCCCCTGGAAATGGCGTAGTTTTCAGCAGGCAGTCCGAAAGCATCGTAACCCATCGGTTCGAAGACGTTATATCTCTGCATCTTCTTCCAGCGGAAAACCGTGTCCGCCGGACCGAAATTATACCAGTGCCCGATGTGCAGCTGCAAAGCCGATGGGTAGCTGAACATCACCAGACCGTAGAACTTCTTCTTAGGTCTGGACAGGTCGGTATGATGCGCCTGCGACTTCTCCCAGACGCCTTTCCATTTCGCTTCTATTTCTGTATGTGGGTATTCAGATGACATCTTCTAAATAATCCTGAGGCATGGGAAAAAGCTTTTACAATCCGTGTAATCCGTATAATCAGAGCTATCCGTGATCCGGATACTAACTCAAAACTTAGCCTTAAAGTTACGCAAATCACTTAGGAAAGTCAAGTGGAATTTGAGGCAGGACTCAAAGCTGCAGACAATCCGGTCTTTCCGTATCGACGGGTAGGCCTTAGTGGGGAAAATAATTGTGAGTTATAAAATCAAGTGAAAGTACGTGCCTACACATGCTCAATAACCGTATATTGGGATATTTCGGAGTTCGTGGTGCAGAGATCCTCCCCGGACAACAGGTGAATATCCTCTTTCCCGGTAAGGCGGGCGAATGCCTTTAGCTCTTCAGTCGAAACCTTCAGGAAGTTCCTCAGTCCTACAGCCGACCTCTCAATATCCAACCTCCTCCTGAGTTCAGGGTCCTGCGTAGTAATACCGGCGGGACACTTCCCCGTATGGCAGATGCGATATTGCTGACATCCGATGGCGATCAATGCGGCGGTTCCAATAGCTACAGCATCTGCGCCCATCGCCAGAGCTTTTGCGAAATCGGAGGAGACGCGTAATCCTCCCGTGATCAGGAGAGAAATACCTTTGGCGCCTTTCTCATCCAGATATTTGCGCGCTCGATAAATCGCGAAAATAGTGGGTACCGAAGTAGCTGCTTTTACGAATTTCGATGCAGCTCCCGTGCCGCCAGCTCTGCCATCAATGGTAATAAAATCAGGCGCGGCGTAAAGCGCCAATTCTAAATCTCCTTCAAAATCCCCGGCCGCGAACTTAATTCCAATCGGTTTCCCGCCTGATGCTTCTCTTAGCCATTCGACTTTCCTTTTCAAGTCGTCAGCATTGAGTATATCATCAAAGTGAGCCGGGCTGATGATGTCCTGACCTTTGGGAAAGCCTCTTGTCGCAGCGATGTCGTCAGTTACCTTGTTGGCAGGTAGATGGCCACCCATACCCGGTTTCGCCGACTGCCCGATCTTGATTTCAATTGCATCTACCTTTTTCAGATTTTCATTCGTTACACTGTACCTGTTGGGTACATATTCGAATATATATCGGTGAGCGTTTTCAAGAGACTCAGATAGAATCCCTCCTTCTCCGGAGCACATGGCGGTTTTACATGCTGCGCTGCCTTTGGCCAAAGCAATCTTAGCCTCTTTCGATAGGGCGCCGAATGACATGTGAGTTACATAAATTGGAGTATCAATTTCGAGTGGGTGCTTCGCCTTCGGACCGATGATCGTTTTTGTATCTACCTCCACGTCATCGTTAAGTGGTATTCTGGCGAGCTGAGCGCCTTTGATCAGGATATCGTCCCAGGAAATGACCGGCTTTTTCGTCCTCATGGGTTCGATTATGGACTGCCCGGTCTGAGCCATCTGGTGGATATCCGCCATATTGATCTCAAGCTCATCATAGGTCCGCTGAAATTCTGAAGGTTCAGGTGTGGATTCCCCTGCCTCCTGGGCCGGGGAATCCGATTTTAAGGTCGTATCTATACGCTTGAACATGGATTTGGGCGATTCGCACACCGGACAGGTCCAGTCGTCTGGCAAATCCTCCCACTTCACACCCTCTTTTTCTTCATCATAGATATGGTCGCAAACCTGACACTGATAGATGGCCATAATTACCTCACAGAACGTCCAGGTTCGCTGGCTCGTAATGTTCGCGCGGATGCTGGCAGCTGGGACATTTTGGCGGGGGCTCAGTGCCTTCATGAATGTATCCACATACGCTGCACTTCCACCTGATAGGCTGTTCGCGCTTCCATACCGTGCCATCTTCCACCATCTCCAATAACTTCTTGTACCGGTCACGGTGGTGTGCTTCGACCTTAGCTATCTGTTTAAATAATACAGCTACCTTCGAGTTGCCCTCTTCCTCAGCCTCCCGGGCAAATGTCGGGTACATTTCCGTGGTTTCGTAGTGTTCGCCTTCCATAGCCGCTTTCAGGTTGGCTGCCGTGTCGCCGATGCCGCCCAGCTGATTAAATTCGTCTTTGGCATGGCGCTTCTCGTTGTCGGCAGTTTCTTCGAAAATTTTGGCTATGTAGTGATAGCCTTCCTTTTTGGCAGCCTGAGCCCAGTAGGTGTATTTGTTGCGGGCTTGCGACTCCCCTGCAAATGCTGCCTGTAAATTCTCTTCCGTTTTGCTCATTAGATCGCTCCTTATGTTATTGACTTGAATTTAGATGTTTAATTTACTTCTGCCTCAGAAACCTTTACATTTATCGCAGATTCCATTTATAACCACGCGCATGCTCTGAACCTTAAAACTTACCGCGTACGTGATCGGGAATCTTTCTTTCGACTAAATTGCATTGACCATCC
>CBDUWK010000341.1:0-3435 GCA_965370905.1 uncultured bacterium
GAATGAGCCGCGATCGTAGGCTTCCAAAGCTTCCTGCGCTCCTGCCGAGACATAAATTACCATTGTGAGACAAATCACCGAGCCGAATATAAGAATTCCTTTAACAGCTCGGTCGAAAAGGTAACTCTGGTGTATTCTATTTTGTTGCATCACTTATTCTTATCCTTACCCCCTTGTGAATTCGAATTTATAACGGCTGAACCGATTGTATTACCTTCTTTTTTAATTCTCTTTAAGATCTTTTTTGCCCATACGAATTCTGTACCTAATATGGCCAGACCGATGGGAATCACAATTATTGCGGGGCCCGGGGTGACAACCATGATCAAACCGAGCAACACCACAGTCAGACCGATAAGCAGCACAAATAGTTTACGCATTTTCTTTAACATCGGTCGTCGAGCCGGCTTTCAACTCAGAGATTAAATGTGTCTAATGCCGAACATTGCGGACAACGCCACACCGGCTCCTTGGTTCGGTACCCGCAATCTGAACAGGTGTAAAATGGTTCTTCCACCAATACCCTGTCCAATATCTCAATCACCAGCGGTCCGATGCGATCTATTCGATCAGTTTCCACTAAGGCGCGCATCATAAAACGCCGCGACCATAGATCGTCAGGATGGCGCTCGAGGGTATCTGTGCATACCTGTATGGCAGCGTCAATCTCACCCTTTTTCTTGAGAAAACGAGCCAGAGATTTGGCTGCTTCCAAGTTTTCCGGCTGTTTGGAGATAAGATCCCTGTAGAGTGCTTCCAACTCGCCGAACCGCCCCAGATTAAAGTAGAGGTTCTCGAGATCTTTATAGGCTAAGTAGCCCTTCTCAGAATTTTCTTCCAGTAGTTTTTTCAGTTCTTTGACTGCATCTTCTTCTCTGCTTTCCGACATATACGAATGCGCCAGAGAAAGGTATGCGTGAGCACAGGAAACATCCTGCTTGATCGCTTCACGACACTTTATTCTCCCATCTCTGCCTTTACCGGCATCCATCAGCGCCCGGCCCTCTTCCACGCGATACAGCGCCAATTTCGGATCGTGCTTAATGCCTGCAACCGCATTAAGTCTGCGGGTAAGTTCGAACGCTCCCGGCCAATCCTGCAGTTTTTCCGCCATCTTGATACGAAATTCAAGCGCCCAGCGATGATCCTTGGAGATCGCCAGGATCTGTTCGGCATTTTCAGCAGCTTTCTGGAAGGATTCGGCTTTTTCGTAATCGAGTGCCAGTTCCTTGAAGATTTCCACCCGATGGGCTAACTTCAGATCTGAGCGAACGGTGAGGCTCTGGTGTACTTTGACCGCGTAGCTTGCCTGTCCCTGTTCCCGTAAAATAGCCCCTAACTTCAGATATGCATCCAGGTTATTGGTATCTTCGTGCACCGCCTGGTTGAATTTCTCTTTAGCCTTATCTATATTGCCTTCCAGGAGGTAATTCAGTCCCTGGGTATAGGGCAATTCCAGCTCGCGGGCTTTAGGTTTCTGATAAACTCCATAATAATAGTATATTATCGCAGCAACTACTACTGCCGCAAGGGTCAATATAATCCACATCATCGCCTATTCTCCAGGTTGATCTGGTGATTCAACTGCATTGGTTCCCGGTGTTAACAACTCTTCTTCGATTGACAGGTTGCGCAGCTTCTCCAACTCGTCATGCAGCTTGCGAATCTGGCGTTTCTGTCTGCCAATTTCGGCGCGCAGGTGGAAGTGCTGCATGATGGAAATCATCAGGTGAATTATCATTCCCAACGCGAAGGCGAAGAAGAGAGCGTATGCCAGCGCTACCGGCGGCGATTCCCAGAAGAGAAAATCGACGTCAACAAATTCGTCCTGGTTCAGACCTAAGAATCCGACCAGGATGAGTATCACTAATGTGATTAAAATCCAGCGGATTATCCACATAGAGGCTCCAGTTTTATTGTCAGATCTATTTTATGCTTCATCATTATGTATTTGCTTTCCCCACAGTGAAAACCCCCGCACCTCTTCTACTTCAATTCGAATCAGTTCGCCCCTCTGGAATTTTCCGGGGATTAATGCCACTCGCCCGCAGGAAGTTTTGCCGGTCCATTCCGAATCGTCCCTGGGGCTGGGATTTTCTACCAGAACCTCGACTTCATGCCCTATCATCAACCTTCTGGACTCATCTGCTAACTGACGAGTCAGTTTTATCATACGCTCGAGGCGTTCGATCTTAACCTCTTCCGGGACGTCATCTGCCATTTTTGCCGCGGCGGTGCCAGGTCTCTCGGAATATTTAAACGTGAACGCGTCATCGAAGCGAGCTTCACGGATCAAATCGAGGGTCTGCTGGAAATCTGCTTCCGTCTCCCCGGGAAAACCGCAGAGAAGGTCGGTCGTCAGAGCCATACCCGGTGCTGCTTCGCGCAGTTTGCGAACTTTGCTCAGGTAGTCGTCTCTGGTATAGCCTCTGTTCATCCGTTTCAAGATGCGATCAGAACCCGACTGAACTGGCAGGTGCAGTGAGGGACAGATAACTCCCCTTTTGCCCAGCCTGGTTATAAGTTCATCGTTCAGATCTCGCGGATGCGAAGTCACGAAGCGGAGTCTCTGCAGTCCCTCAATCTTCGCTACTCTGTCGAGCAATTCAGGGAAACCCAAACTCTCCCGGCGGTAGGAGTTTACATTCTGACCCAATAGCGTCACTTCCGGGAATCCTGCGGTTACTGCCGCTTCGATCTCAGCGATAATCGCTTCCGGAGGCCGGCTCCTCTCTCGCCCCCTGACGTAGGGAACGATGCAATATGAACAGAAGTTGTCGCAGCCGCGCATGATCGCCACCCAGGCGTTGACGCCCTCTTTACGGGCAGGCAGAACCTCGCTGTAGGTCTCACCGGGAATACCGTGCAGGTAGCGGAAAACGCCGCCGTGTCCGTTGAGCTGTTCCTGGATAAGATCAGGGAGTTGCCGGTAGCCATCCGGTCCGACCACTAAGTCAACATCAGGGGCTTTATCTTGCAATGTCTCCCGCATGTTCTGGGCCATGCAGCCCAAAACGCCTATAACCAGCCGAGGATTGCTCTTCTTCAGCGATCCCAGGGAACGCAGCCGCCCCAGTGCTCTCTGCTCCGCATGTCCTCTCACACTGCAGGTATTGATCAGGATTACGTCGGCGTCCTGCTCCTCCTGCGTCATGACAAACTCGCTTTCGGCCAACAGACCGGTAACCAGCTCACTGTCATACAGGTTCATCTGGCAGCCGTACGAATCGAGATATATTCTGGTTTGGGTGGACATGAGATTTCTGCTATTATGTGCAGGGGCGAGGTTTCCTCGCACTCTATAAGGGCGTCGAATGCCTAATCCGATAATATACACATCTGCAGCCTAAAGGTCAAGTGTTTTTAAAGTTGTGATTTGAAATTCTCTTCCATGCAGTTCGTGCGGGGGTGCAACCTTTCTCTTGACATTTGCCT
>CBDUWK010000342.1:0-3431 GCA_965370905.1 uncultured bacterium
CGTCGGGAATCTGACGGCTTGTTAGACTCCGGACAAGCCGGAGTGACAAGTCCTGCCATTTGGAAATTACTTATGGAAACCGGTATAACGTTCGATCGATCATGTAAATTACCATAAAAACCATAGTACATTCTTGAGGCTAAGCGCACATAATCCATAAACCAGGTGGGAAATCAGCCATCTGATGTGTTTTTTTGTATTTTTTTTCACTTAAAGCTATTTTTCTCTTGGATTTTGCGAAAAATATTATTATCTTTTCTACAAACCCAAATCGAACGGATACAAACAACGGAGGTTACATGACTAGAGCTAAATCCTTTCTCCTCGCGATTCTGTTGTCTGTGGCGCTGTGCAATTTCGTTGCAATTGCTCAACCCTCAATCAACGGATCGCTCTCAGGAACGTTGGGACCCGGGACCTATATCGTAAATGGAAACTGCACCGTTGACGCAGGTAACAGTTTGACCATTGAACCCGGAACCACTTTCCTGTTTTCCGGACATTTCTATCTGAAAGTCTATGGAACTCTGACCGCAGTCGGAACCGAACAGGATAACATCGTCTTCAAGCGTCAGAATCCCAACACAACGTGCGAATGGAGCGGTATCCGGTTCATGAGCGGATCTTCATCTCGCAGCATCGTTTCCTATGCTCATCTTGAATACGCAAAGTATCAAGTCTGGCCGGATTATAACGGCGGCGCCTTCTACATCGAACAAGACGGCGTGACCATCACCAACTGCTGGATTAACGACAACTACGCCAGCTCAGGCGGCGGGATCTACGTCAATGCTGCCACACCAAATATATCCGACTGCGTTTTCTTCGGAAACACAGCTGGTAATGGAGGCGGGTTGTACCTGTATAACAGCAGTGGTGTAGTTGTGGAAAACTGCATCTTTGCTAAAAACAAGTCTACAAGCACGTGAGGAACGTGTGGAGGTGGCGGGATCCGCTGCTACAGTTCTAATAACTGTACGTTCATCAACAATCTCTTTGTAGCAAACACCGCAGCGTACCGAGGCGGAGGTTTTTACGCCTATAACTGCTCTGCAACGCTGATAAATAACACCATTATGAGAAATAGGTGTACCTCATCGAGTTCCAGTGCAATGGGAGCTGGAGTGCTGGCTTATTCCGGCGCTTCCGTGTCGGGATATAATAACATCGTGTACATGAATACTGCTACCACTCAGCCCAACGTGAGTGGAAATGCAAACTTCACCTACTGCTGCGTCGAGGGTGGTTTGGCTGGAACCGGTAACATTTCAGATTCACCGGACTTCATCCATACGTTGCCGTCCAGCTTCTGCATGCTCAGCCAGATAGCGGCAGGTCAATCTGAAGATAGCCCCTGTGTCGATGCCGGAAGTCCCAGTTCATCCATGATAACCGGATCGACCCGTACCGACTGGGTGCAGGACTCCGGTACTTGTGATATGGGATTCCATTGGGTTAGTTCTTTCTCTGATTACAGTGGTGCGGGTGCAGAAATGCTGACCGATCTTTTTGAAAATCTCTCAGAAGAACCCATGATCGAAGGTACTCCTGAAACGATGGAACTGCGCTTGCAAAACCATCCCAATCCCTTCAATCCGACCACCACTATCAGTCTTATACTGAATGAGACTGCTCCTGTTGAGTTGGCAGTTTACGATATGAACGGGAGACTCATCCAAACCCTGCATCAGGGTAACCTTGAAGCCGGCGCGCACCAGTTCCTCTTCCAGGGAAATGCCCTGCCAACCGGCCTTTACATCTACCGTGCCAACGTTGCCGAAAGAGTCCTCACCGGGAAGGCTCTGCTGGTCAAGTAACAGGCACTGACAAACAAGAACTGCATCAAACATAAAACAATTTATCCGTTCGAAAATAGAAAGCGGAAGCCCATAAGAGGCTTCCGCTTTTTAAGGTGGTACAGTTAGTTCAACCCTCAATAATCAGAGAACTTCGCAATATCCTCCGGAGTATTCAGATTGAATAATCCTCTACTTCCGGCAGCGATTTTTAAGGTCTTAAACCTCAACGCCGTAATTCCTCTTGCCAGCGATAATTCATCAGCTTCAAGTCTTTCAGCCCAGAATGTTTCGGTTTCAACCTTATAGAGAGCCCCTAGAGGTTCGATCCCTTCCTCAGAAGTGTATGCAATCACATCGAAGCCGTCCGCGATTGATTCTATCAATCCTTCGATCTCTTCAACCGACAGGAACGGTGTATCCACCGCGAGTATCAGAGCCCACTCTGTATTGCAGTGCCTTAGACAGGATACCAGTCCTCCCAAGGGTCCCTTTCCTGGCAATGCGTCGGGTAAAGTTTCATAACTCTCACTTACATCACCTATATTATCTCCGACAATTACTGGCTTCCTGCCCAGAGTATCTTCGACTAAAGCACACGCCCTCTGCAAAAAAGATCTTCCCCCAATTTCGATCAGGCGTTTATCCCTACCCATGCGTTTGCTGGTTCCGCCAGCTAAGATATAGGCAGTAATATTTGAAGATACCATTGTTACAACCATAGATTATGCAACTCACTTGTTGAAACGTGATTGTTAAGGAGCCAGTTCCCAATTCCTAAGAATGAAATCAACGCGGTTGCTTGGGGAATATCCTGTCATTCCGTCATACTCTTGTCAGTATTTTCCGCAGATCATCTGCTTTTAGCTTGACTTTCTTCCAATCTTAGTGTACATTTAGATATAATATGACCAAGACCAAAGAGAAAGCCAACTTCCAACTGGTCTCCGACTTCGATCCCCAGGGCGACCAGCAGCAGGCGATAGACAAACTCGTCGTAGGTTTAAACCAGGGACAGCAATGGCAGACGCTGTTGGGTGTTACCGGCTCCGGTAAGACCTTTACCATGGCCAACGTCATCGAAAGGTGGGGCAAACCCACCTTGGTCATGTCGCACAACAAAACCCTGGCTGCCCAGCTTTACGGCGAACTGAAGGCTTTTTTCCCGCACAACGCGGTCGAATTCTTCATCAGCTATTACGATTACTACCAGCCTGAAGCGTATATGCCCACTACCGATACGTATATTGAGAAGGAAACCTCCATCAACGATGAGATCGACCGCTTGCGTCTGCGCGCTACGTCATCCCTTATGGAACGCGATGACGTAATTATCGTCGCTTCGGTTTCATGTATATACAATTTAGGCTCGCCCAAGGATTATCGTGATCTGTTGCTGTTCCTGGAAAAGGGTAAGAATTACCCCCGCAAAGAACTCTTCGGACGGCTGGTCGATATTTACTACACGCGCAATAACCTCGAATTCCCGCGCGGCAGCTTCCGTGTGCGCGGCGATATCATAGAGATTCACCCGGCCTATGAGGAAGAAGCCATCCGCCTGGAATTCTGGGGTGATAAGCTGGATCGCATCACCAGGATTAACATCTTGACAGGCGAGATGATCGAAGAACGGGA
>CBDUWK010000343.1:0-3431 GCA_965370905.1 uncultured bacterium
GTACTACCGTCTCTTCATTTTCGATCAATCTCATGGGATAGGCATACTGATCCTGCCCATGTTTACCTGTTGGTTTGCCTGGCGTCAGGAAAACACCGGTAAACCTGGAATATCACCAAAGATGTTCATCTTACTTCAGATAGTTTTAAGTCTATTATTCATCGCAGTTGTCAGGCTCCAGGAAGGCTAAAAACGATGTCCCAAATTGAAGTAGATGCGGTCTCGGGCAGGATGCTCTTTATATTTAAACAGATAGCCATAAGAAAGAGACATAGGACCCAGGAAAGTATCCAGTTCGAAACTGATACCTAATCCCTGCTTGATATTATCAGTTTTTACGTCTGATTCCAGATCTTCCCAGATAGCCCCCAGATCCCACCTTATCGATAAGTAAGCCTCTGCTAAGAAGCGGCTGATGAGGTCTTCTCGTAGTCCCACACTAAAATTAGCTATCTGTCTTCCTGCAATCTCGTCCTGATATAATCCGAAAAGCGATTGCTCCCCACCCAGCCTCAACCATTCGGGGAAGGGGGTGGACTGATCGCATATACCGCCTCTTAATTTCCCTGTTAACGTAATCCTGCGCGATATGGGTACAGCCTTCGAAATTTCGATCTGTACTCGGTTGTAAGATTCATCCCCACCCAAAGTCTTCATACCTGATTCAAGCTGAAAATCATAGACTGTGCCGGTAGTCGGAAAATTAGTCCTGTCCTGGGTGTCAAACTGCGATCTCACGAATAGCTTCCGCAGATCCATTTCTTCAGCAACTTCGCCGAACACGCTGCGCAGCCTGTAAGCGCTTAAACCGAAAGTCAACCGCCCCCAGGTTCGAAATTGTTGGCCTAAATGAACCGTGCCGCCCTTCTCCCTGAAGTGATATCCCCCCTGGCTCTCTCCGAAATCATCGTAATCTTTATACTGGGTCCTCGTCGAAAACAGCGAAATAGCGCCCTCTACGTATGTTGTCAGGACAGCCAGGTTTCGATAGGTCAGTTCATATCTCTCGTCAAATTCGCCGTATTTCAGCCATAAGTCAGTGCTCCCGCCTAGAAACGGCACAGATTCGTGAGAGATTTCCGCGAAGCCACGCCCATGCCGGTCCGAATCCATCCCCGCACCCAATCGCAGTCGGGGCGATCTATGTTCTTGCACCTTAATGGTAACGGTATCATTTACAATAGTCGCCCGGATGATTTCAAATAGGTTGCTCCCGTATAGTTCTTCTATGCCCACGTTCAAGGCTTCTATGTTGAGTGGTTTTCCCACTTTAATGTCCACGTCACGCAAGATCCTGCTGGGATGAATATTACGCGTGCCTTCTGTCCTGACCTCTCGAATTACGCCCTCGTCAATTGAGATTTTTAACACTCCATCCGGTTCCATCTGGATCGTGGCAATCTTTGCCAGCGAGTTCCCCAGATCACGATAGGCAGATAAAATCTTCTCTACGCTGACATCCGAAAAACGCAATTTTGTTTCTGGTACAGACCCCCTCAAAATGTTCTTCAGCCAGGTAATGTCCAATTGAGTAACGCCTTCCAGCGCTATCGCTTCGACTACAGGATCGATCATTACGTAGTATTGCAGAGTGTCTCCTAGGATTATTGCCTGGGCGTCAAATATTCCTTCGATACTCCGAAATGCCTCTAAATCATCGATAATATCGCTCTCTACCAAGGATATTCTTTCCGCCAGGAAAAATAGAGCCTTGGAAATGGACCGCAGATCCATGGTGTCTGAGGGACAGTTGAACTCAACCGCGGTAACCCTTACTAAGCATGTATCCAGTGCCGCACTGAATCCGGCGAGCCGTTCTTTGATCAGCGGTATCTGCTCTTTCGCCGCGCGGTATCCCAGCCTGATTAGATTTCCAGGTTTAGCTAACGATAGATTTGTTAAACTATCCGGAAGCGGTTTTATGACAACCTCAGCGGCATCACGCTGCTTCCGGTTGTTCTCCTGCTGTAGCAAACCTGTTACCTGGTTGGCAACTTCCCAGGGTTCGTAAGGAGGCATCCCCAATACCGGAGGCATGGTCGCATCAACCGCAATGATGAAATCGCCCAACTCCTTTGCGGCACTTACCGGTATATTCTCAGTGACGCCGCCGTCTATCAATACCTGACCATCCATCTGTACCGGGGAAATCAACAGAGGGAGCGCTATCGATGCGAAGAGCGCCTCGGCTAAATCGCCCTCCCGGAAGAGAATGCGTTTTCCATCCCTGAGATCAGTGGATACTGCTATAAACGGGATTTTCAAGTGATCGTAGTTTGGTTCACCTCGATAAACTGCACGGTTTACCCTGTCCGTCAGCAGGCTCGCCAGTTTCTGGCCCGCGGTGAGACCGGAAGGAATATACGGCAACACCCCGTTGAACCTCACCTCCAGTATTGCTACAGATTGCCGAATCTTGCTGGATAGCGGCAGGCTCCTGCGAGGAGGTGTATCCCGAAAGATATCGCTCCAATCGATGGATTTCGCCAGTTTTTCCAGTTCTTCCGCCGAATACCCTGAAGCGTAAAGCCCTCCGATTATGGCTCCGATACTGGTGCCGGCGATCCCATCTATCGGTATCCCTTCCTCAAGCAGTGCTTTTATCACCCCGATATGCGCAAATCCGCGCGTACCACCGCCGGAAAGCGCTAAGACCACCTTGGGACGATCCACCACGCGGCCGTTCCGGTAATGTGAAAATTCCTCTTGCACGCCGGAAGATGGAGTGTTAAATTCTGTTGATTCCTGAGCGATTGCACAGGAATACCAGAAGGTAACTACAACTAAAAAGATTCTAATTTGCACTTTCAAAGCCAGGTTCTGTAAAAGACAAACAAATTATACTTCTTTCCAACTGAAAAATCAAGTAAAACCTCTTAAACAATTGATTCGAAGCAGATATGAGCTTATTCTCCTTTATCCTACCCTCGAGCGGAACATCTGATGAGATTACCCGCACCCTCGCATCGC
Source organism: uncultured bacterium (assembly GCA_965370905.1). Taxonomy (GTDB): domain Bacteria; phylum Electryoneota; class B3-LCP; order B3-LCP; family B3-LCP; genus JALGVT01. Next base: position 2,971 of record CBDUWK010000343.1, read on the forward strand.
TGATTCCTTTCAGAGATAAAATTCAACTCGTCTCTTTAGAATCATTGCCCGAACCAAGCGATTTTCCCCATATTGAGGTATTATCTGGTGCGAAGCCCTCTAATCTCAGCCACCTCATCAACCTCTGTCTGCCGCACCTTCAAGGTGAATTCGTAGCGGTTCTATCTCCCGGTGTGGAAATCGCATCCGACTTCATAGATTTAATTTCCTCCCATAGCGATAAGATAGAGCACGCCGATTTTCTCTATGGAGATTATTACCAGGAGAACGAATCCGGTGATCGCAAACCCACCGAATCCAATCCCTGCCCTGACGATATAACGGAACGTGAGGATTGGGGTCCTTTGGAAATGTACCGAGTCGCCGCGCTGCACCGCATCGGTGGATGCGATCTGAAGGTTCGTTACCGCACCGATTACGATGTGCGTCTTAAGCTGACTCAAGCAAAACCAGCTTTTCAT
>CBDUWK010000344.1:0-3415 GCA_965370905.1 uncultured bacterium
TCATCGGGGAGATAAAACTTATCTGACCGTCCAGCACGCCGATAGCGTGATCTTTAAGGAGTCCGTAAGGGGATTTATGCTGTGGATCAAGGGTTATCAGGTGGGCATTTATCCAGAGCCTCTGGCACATGTGAAGAGTGGAATCCATCTATCTCCCTTTCTATTACCTGGATCCGTGAGTAAACGGTGGATGAAGAGTGCTAAGTGCTTGGATTGAATAAGCGATTCAAAAAATCTTAGTTTCACCCAGAGGTTCAGCGGTGATTTTTTGGACGCTTAGGCAATTCAACGACTTGTGCTATTCGCCGCCGGGTACTCACGGATTCAGGTATTGTATAAATGTATATACAAATATAGAGAAGGTCAATAAATTAAATTTTGGTGATCAGTTTTCTTTGCAAGGTGGCGCATCGATACCCCTGTATTCCAGAGGACGGTGGCAACAGTTATTGCTGAATTTTTGAGTGACAGAGCTCCTCTGAATCCGGGGAAAACCTTCTTTTTGGATTCTTTTAGTGACTTGAAAAGTAATTTTGCGAAAACCGGATTCGGTCTATCGGTGACATCTGGTCGGCAGTTTTTCCCATAGCTTCGATCTCTTGCAGGATGGGAAGCAGTCCTCTACCATTTGCCATCTGGATGGCCAGTCCGGGTCGCGCATTTAATTCGAGGACCATGGGGCCGAGATTTTTATCGATCACAACATCTGCCCCAAGGTAACCAAGCCCGGTCATTTCATATCCTTTGGATGCCAGTTGCAGTAATTCATCCCAATGTGGGATGACCAGTTCACAAAGTATTTTCCCGGTATCCGGATGCTTCAGGATGGGTTTGTTATACTGCACAGCTTTGAGGGCTCGGCCGTCAGTTAAGCTGATTCCCACCCCGACGGCACCCTGGTGTAAGTTAGCTTTTCCGTCAGAGGCTTTGGTAGAGAGACGGGTCATCGCCATGACCGGGAACCCTTTGAAGATGATTACACGGATATCCGGAACCCCCTGATATGAAAAGCCCTCAAATGAATCGGTAAACTGAATTAAAGATTCAATCAGCGCTTTGTCATCGCGACCACCCAGACTGTAAAGTCCGCTGAGGGTGTTACTGACATGACGTTTAATATCCGCCAAAGAGACCGTCTGGCCACTTGGTTTGAGAAAGGCATCTCCCTCCCGTCCGGTAATGACGAGAATCCCTTTTCCGGCACTCCCCTGGGAGGGTTTGATTACAAATTGTTCGTGGGGTTCAAGCATATCGGTCAGATTCTTGATCTGGTGTTGATAGCGAATCATCCCGTAGAGTTCTGGAGTGGCGACACCGTGTTCATGCGCGACCCGCTTAGTCTCATATTTGTCATCAACCAGAGGATAGAGAGCACGGGTATTGTGGCGGGCAATGTAGCTGACGTTTCTGGCATTCATGCCGATGATCCCTTTTTTCCGGAGTGCTGATGGATGGGCGTAGATCATGGCGCATCCTCTTTAGACAGGGGGCTGAAACGGCGTAGTTCGGAGAGCCGATAGCCGGTGTATTGTCCCAGTAGAAGAATGATCGCCAGGACGATGAGCAGCAATTCGGGAAAGGTGAAAACCATGTATTGCAAGGTACGACTTCCCATAATGAAGTAACAGAAAGTGGCCGCAAGCAGACTTCCACCCGTCTGGATGGCGACTTCCTTCCCTCCGTCTTCTTCCCAGAGGACCGAGAGTCGCTCCACTGTCCAAGCTAGAATAATGGTAGGGAACAGGGTTATGGAACGGGCAAATTCCAGATGGAGCATATGGCCGATGATACTGACTGAGGCCATAATGCCGATGACCACAATAACGACTGCTGAAATGCGGGGGACCAGCAACAGGTCGAGTCGCGACAGGTAGGAACGAACCAGCAGCCCGGAGCCGACAACCAGAAGGAAGATCACCAGCCCTGTGATCAGTTGAGTTTGTAAAAATGCCATAGCGAGAAGGATTGGCATAAAGGTGCCGGAGGTTTTGATTCCGACTAAATTGCGCAGGATTACGATGATCAACGCACCTAAAGGGATCATCAGTAACATCCGAAACGCATTCTGCTGATCGATGGGTAAATTGTAAATAGAGAATTCGGCAAAACGATTTCCTGCTCGCTTTGCTGAATCCTTAACCACCTCCATAAGGGGTCGGCGATCGCGCAGAACCGAAAAACGAATACTTGCATTTTCTCCACCATCAATGCTGATCAGCGATTCCCCGCCTCGTTGCCAGACTAAAAAGGGTGAGGGAACCCCCGGCTGGGGTTTGTCTGCAAGAAAGGCTGCCCACTTTTTATCTGTCTTGCGGACCAGCAAAGCTGGAATTGATGTCTGCAGCTTGTGACTTTCTTCGAGGAATAATCCTCGCAATAAATGGACTTCTATATCAGCTGCAAGGAGTGTCTGCTGGATCACTCTGGCGCGATCCAATATTGAGGTTTTATCACGCAGGATAAAACGGATATTTTGAGATGGTTCTTTTTGAGCGAATTGTCCAATGACGTAACTGGTGAATGATTCTGTATCGGCAGAATGTTCACGTGCCTCTTCCACGATGGACTTGACTGCCGTGAGTAGCGGCTCCTCCTCATAATCGGGATCACGTGATGGTGTCTGGGTTGTAAAATCTTTCAGATTCTGGGGGCGTAGTTTTTGATAAGCGGTAACGCGATAAAATAAGCGTTGTTCCCCTTCTGCATCAGCACGCGCCCATACAACCCGGCGGTGTAATGTGTTGACTTGTTGATCTTCTGCGGGGGTAAAGCCATATCCGAGAGAAATTCCCTCTTCATTGAGTAGCCCCAATGAAGTTTGATCCCCAGGGACCGCCAGTGAGACTTTTGCCGGTCCTCCTTTAGCTTTAAAGCGTATATCAGCTTCAATGACCCATACTGGAACAGTTTGTTTAGGGAGGAATGGTTCCCCCAGGACAAACCGCTTGTAGGTCATTCCAATACCACCTATCAGGCACAATAATCCAATAATACAATAGAGCTGAAAGCGAGATGACATTACTTTTTTCCCTTTGCCACATAGGAGCGGGAGACATCTATCAGAAAGTTACCATCCAGTAGATTGCGACCGATCAAAACTGGATACTCGTATTTAGAGCGGTCTGTCAGGGTAAACTCGATTCGTCCCTCAAAATCACCTAGTTGAACCTTCAATTTAACCGCAGGTCTTATCTGGTCTTCTGCGCCATGCCGTTTAATATTTGCCTCCCGGGTAATGGGGTATTCTTGAGGTTCACTCTTTTTTAATTTTTCTTTTGGGTTTTTGGAAGGGAGCGGCAGGCGAAAGCGCACCCATTTTTTTCCGTCACGCTCAAAAATCTCTATATCCAGTGCACTCATTGAGCAGGTTGTTGCTCCAGAATCAATCCGGGCACGATAGCGAAATTTCTGTGGA
>CBDUWK010000345.1:0-3409 GCA_965370905.1 uncultured bacterium
GAAAAAGCCCTCTTCAATAGCTTGTACAGCACCACCCATCTCGTCAATTTTAAGGATCAGTCGATCAACTTTCTCTTCAATGCGATCAGTTAGATATTCAATGTAGTAGGAACCAGCAAGTGGGTCAACGGTATCTGTTACACCTGACTCGTGGGCGATAATCTGCTGCGTTCTCAGCGCCACACGCGCAGAGTTTTCAGTAGGGAGACCTAAAGCTTCATCACTGGAATTGGTGTGCAATGACTGTGTTCCTCCGAGCACCGCCGCCAGCGCTTGCAGCGTGACTCGAGTCACATTATTGTCAGGCTGCTGAGCTGTCAAAGTCGATCCCGCGGTCTGGGTATGGAAGCGCAGCATCATGGATTTAGCATCTCGCGCACCGAATCGGTCTTTCATTATCCTTGCCCAGATGCGGCGTGCTGCTCTAAATTTGGCGATCTCTTCTAAAAGGTTATTATGTGCGTTAAAAAAGAAGGCTAGACGGGGACCGAACTGATCAACCTCCAATCCAGCGCCTATGGCCGCGTTCACATAAGCAATACCGTTAGATAAGGTAAATGCCACTTCCTGCACAGCGGTAGAACCGGCTTCGCGAATGTGATATCCCGATATGGAGATGGTATTCCAGGATGGCAGATTTTCTTTGCACCAGGCGAAAATATCCGTTACCAACCTCATGGAAGGCCGAGGTGGATAGATATATGTACCTCTGGCAATGTATTCCTTGAGGATATCGTTCTGGATGGTGCCAGAAAGTTTGGAGAGATCAGCGCCCTGTTTTTTAGCAATTGCTACGTAGAAAGCCAATAAAATGGCAGCGGTGGCATTGATAGTCATTGAGGTGGACACCTTGGCCAACTCGATATCCTTAAAGAGCAATTCCATATCAGCCAGAGAACAGATCGCCACCCCTACTTTGCCTACCTCTCCTTCAGCCAATGGATGGTCACTGTCATATCCTATCTGGGTGGGGAGGTCGAAGGCTACCGAGAGACCGGTCTGCCCTTGCTTGCGAAGATAGTGATATCGCTTATTGGATTCTTCCGCAGATCCGAACCCTGCATATTGTCTCATGGTCCACAACCTGCCCCGATACATGTTGGGATAAATACCTCGTGTAAAGGGGTGTTCACCGGGAAATCCCAGCTTCTCGGGATAGTCTTCGATTTCTTCGCCGTCGGGAATATACAGATGTGAAACAGGAATTTCTGAATCTGTGCTGAACTCGGAGAAGCGCTCCTTTGCTCGATTCAGAAATTTGCTCAATGTCTCTTTTTCCCAACGTTCCCGATCCTGCTTCAAGGAATCGGTGCTATCTTTACTCTTTTTCATACTTAAAAAGTGAAAATTTCATGAGATAGCTATCTCTAATTAGAAATGCGTCATCCAATTACCGCGAGAACCTGGCCTTTTTCTACCGCCTGACGCTCTATAACGTTGATTTTTTCAACTGTTCCGGATATGGGGGATCGTATCTCATTTTCCATTTTCATGGCTTCCACAATCACCAATCCCTCTCCTTTCTTCACTTCCTGACCGGGTTCCACCAGTAATTTTACAACCAAACCGGGCATAGGAGCTACTATTCGACCAGCATCCTTCGAGCTGCCCTCAGTTTTAGAGAATTCTTTAAGGCGCAACGATCTCTCGTCATCGACGCGCACGTCATAGTCGTATCCTCTAAGGTGAACCCTGTATGCAGGCTGAGCACCGTCTGCTCGAGGTTCACCGTTCTCCACCCACACCTGGTGTGAACGGCCATCCAGGATCAGAGAGAATAATTCCGTTTCGGATCCCTGCTGAAGAAAAAAAGGTAATATTTCGCCATCTATTGCGATGTGCTGTTCATCCAGCAACTCGATTTCGAATGTCTGATCTTCTATCTGGGCTTGGTATTTCATGCTGTGCAACTTAAAGTATTAAAACATCAATGCAACTCAGATCGTCTCCCTGAGGTGAGCCAGGCCGAAAGCAGATTATTACTTTCCTGGCGCGAAACTGCCTTGGTTCCAGGTTTAGAGAGCTGCGCCATAACTGCTGCGAGCGCGGCGATTCTTTTTATACCGCCCTGGTCGTCGGTCATCTCCTCAGCGTTGAAATGATCCGCGATAAAATGCGTATCGAAGTCACCTGAATTGAAGGCAGGGTGATCCATTACCAGTAAACAGAAGGAAATATTCGAACGCACACCGATAATACGATACTCTCCCAGAGCTCTCTTCATACGCCCGATAGCCTCGCAGCGGTTCTTACCCCAGGCAATAAGTTTGGAAATTAGGGGATCGTAATAAACGCTGATCTCACCACCTTCAAAGATACCGGTATCGTTACGGATACCCGGTCCTGCAGGGGAGTGATAGTACTTTATCTCGCCTGTTGATGGCAGAAAATTGTTGAATGGATCTTCGGCGTAGATGCGGCATTCTATGGCGTGGCCTGATATTTTAACGTCATTCTGCTGATACGATAGTTTTTCACCCGCGGCGATTCTGAACTGTTCTTTGACCAGATCAATGCCCGTAGTCATTTCGGTGACGGGGTGTTCGACCTGCAGGCGGGTATTCATCTCCATGAAGTAGAAATTCTTATGACGATCGAGCAGAAATTCTACCGTGCCGGCATTGGTGTATCCACACGCTTCTGCAGCTCTAACTGCGGCTTGCCCAATCTGCCGGCGCATTTCGGGCGTGATTACAGGAGAAGGGGCTTCCTCAATAACTTTTTGATGGCGGCGCTGTATGGAACATTCGCGTTCGTTGATATGGATTACGTTCCCATGGTGATCTGCCAGTATCTGTACTTCGATGTGGCGCGGCCCTTCCAGATACTTCTCGATATAGACTTTCGGATCGCCGAATGCTGATGCGGATTCACGGCTGGCTGCCTCCATCGATTTGATCAGATCAGAGGGTTCTTCCACTAACCGCATCCCTTTTCCACCCCCGCCTGAAGCAGCCTTTATTAATACCGGGTAACCGATTTCGTCAGCGACTTTTTCAGCTTCCTTATTCGACTCAACAGCTGATTTCGTTCCAGGGGTGACAGGGACACCAGCATTTTTCATTATTTCGCGGGCGCGGGTTTTCAAGCCCATGTCAGCAATAGCTTGTGGCGGCGGACCTATAAAAACCAAACCCGCGTCGGCAACACGCTGGGCGAATTCGGCGTTTTCCGCTAAAAAACCGTAGCCGGGATGTATGGCTTCTGCACCAGATTCCTTCGCGACGTCGATTATACGGTCAATAACGAGATAGCTCTCGGAGGAAGGAGGCGGACCGATGCGGTAGGCAAAGTCAGCGAGCCGCGTATGCAGGGCAAATCTATCTGCGTCAGAATATACTGCTACTGACTCGATGTCCATTTCGGAGGCAGCGCGGATTATCCTTAAAGCAATTTCACCGCGATTAGC
>CBDUWK010000346.1:0-3408 GCA_965370905.1 uncultured bacterium
TTAGAAACAAAACGTGAGAACCTGCCGGTCGTGCCGGAAGTTGCCTGGGCACCTGAAGTACCATTCAGTCAATTGAAAGGTAGTTTAAACTGGCCGACGGCTGGGAAGATCGTTTCCAAGTTTGGTTTGCAGCGTCACAAAACCCTGGCTACCGTAACTGAAAATCCTGGTATCGAGATTGAAGCGAAGGAAGACACCCCGGTTCTGGTGGTTTGCACTGGACAGGTAACCAAGATCACCTGGATGCGAGGCTACGGCAATACGGTTATCGTGGATCACCGAGATGGGTATTACACAGTATATGCACATTTAGGGGCGATTTATGCTGGAGAAGGTCATATTGTGGAAGCAGGTGACATGATTGGACGGGTTGGTCAATCCGGATCATTGGAGGGACCAAGACTGCATTTTGAAATATGGGTACAACGAGAGAAACAAGACCCACTGGGCTGGCTAATAGACCGATAATCGATGTCGGAAGTAGTAACTATAGCGGATTAAGGCCACAATGCCACTCAAAAGGTTGATAGGACAGAGCCGGGCACGGCGTATCATCGAAAGCATGATCGAGGGGGATCGAATCCCTCACGCACTGTTATTCTGGGGACCTGCAGGTGTGGGGAAATCCGCGGCGGCGATCGAGATCGCCAGAAGGTTAAACTGTGAGAATACAGTTGAGGCGCCCTGTGATACCTGTGAATCGTGTATTAAGTACCAGTCTCTGCAGCACCCACATTTTAGCTATCAGATACCTATTCCCGGAAAGCTTGTTACCAACTCTGATACTGGCGAACTGTCTGAAGCTGGAGCTAATGAATTGGCGAAGGTATTGACCAGTAAAGGAAACGATCCGTACATATCTGCTGAGATTGCTGGCGGGCAATTTATCCTTATTGGGCAGATCAGATCGTTAATAAATTGGGCTAGCTTAAGATCATTCTCTGAAAAACACCGTATAGCGCTAATTGAACATGCGGATCGACTCAAGGAGGAAGCAGGGAATGCCTTACTTAAGTTATTGGAAGAACCCCCTCCAAATTTTATCCTGATATTAACTGCGGTGACACCTGAAGACTTGCTACCTACCTTAGTATCGAGGTGTCATCTTATAGAGTTTGAACGGCTTGGTATAGATGTTATTGAACAGGAACTGCAGCGAAGAGGTGTGGCAGGACCAGAAGAGATTTCCAGGATAGCTCATTTATCGGGTGGTAATCTTTCCAGAGCATTGGAATACGCTCAAAATCCGGAGGCTACCAAAAAGCTACACGAATTTGGTATTAATGTTGTGAGGCATTCTCTGGGGAAAAACCCGCTTGAGATAAATTCGCTTTTAGAGCAGTGGGTGGGGTTTGACGCTTCAGACCGATTACTGATTCTGGAAATAATTGCTTCATGGTTGCGTGATGCAGCAGTTATCAAGGAGTTAGGCGATGCCGGTATCCCCAGGCTTATACATAGCGAGCAAGTAGCCCTATTGAAAAAATTTGTGTCGAATTGCCCCAAAGCCGACTATATAGCATCTGCCAAGGCGGCAGATGAAGCACGATGGCAACTTCACAGCAACACTCTACCTCAGTTGGTGTTCTTGGTGCTGGCGCGCCGTTTATATAGAACTATTTATCAGCGCCAGCCGAACTAACAATAATGGATAGTACGAAACTATGACAAATATGAATAATGATGAGGTATCCGGTGCAAGGAAACTGGACGAACATTCAGCTTCTGTTTGCAAGGCTCCAGATAGGATATTTCCGATTATAAGCGTAGAGTTCAAGGGGAATCGACGGCAGCTATTCAGTAATCCGATGGAGTTCCCCATCAAAGTCGGTAACAGAGTGGTTGTGCAGGTCGATAAAGGTGAGGATCTTGGGGTAGTAAATCATCTTCTGGAAAAATCGTCAGAGAACCTGCCGAATCCTGAATTTGAAGTACTGCGTCGGGCCACAGACAAAGATATCAAGACTTTGGAAGAATATCAGTCTAAAGAAGTCAGTGCTAAGGAGGTCTGTAAAGAAAAGATACATAACCACGGCCTGGAGATGAAACTTGTGGACGTAGAATATCAATTCGACGGACGCAAGCTGATTTTCTACTTTACAGCCGATGGACGAATAGATTTTCGGCAGCTGGTCAAGGATCTGGCCTCGACTTTTAGGACTCGGATTGAGCTTCGACAAATAGGGACGCGAGATGAAGTACGACGTTTTGGTGGATTAGGTCCCTGCGGTAGACAGTTATGTTGCGTTACTTTCATTAGAGAATTCTGCCCGATTACGACTCAAATGGCAAAGGACCAGAATCTTCCGCTAAATCCCAATAAGATTTCCGGGTGCTGTGGACGTCTCAAGTGTTGCCTGCAGTACGAATTGGACATCTATAAGGAAGCCTTGGAAATCCTTCCTCGATGGGATACCAGGCTTGAGACTAATCAGGGACCGGCAGTTGTGGAAAAATTAGACGTCTTCGAAGGCGCGGTTTATTTGCGGTACCCATCCGGTGATCTCGACAGAGTCGAAGCCTCGGAACTCGAAAAAACCTTGTCTCCCGATTATAAGCCGCCGGAATCTGAATCCTCTAAGCCAGCAGGTGAAGAGTTGGATAACGAACTGATTTCCGATGATGATGACACCGGTTGTACCAGTGTCACCGTTGCAGCCACCTCTGCCGCGGCGCATAAACAGAAGAAATCGGACAAAAGACGCCAACCTCACCCTAGAAAGCGTTCCGGGAAGTTTTTACACCAGAATAAAAATAAGCAGGTCCAACCAGACCGAAGCAGCGCAAAGCAGAAGCAATTTCCAAAAAAACAACAATAAAGTAAACTAAAGTGAACATACCGTATCTATAAGGCAGTCAAATATCCAGGGACAATACAATTAGATTTAAATGAAAAACCATGGGTAAAAAATTCTTTATAACAACTCCCATATACTACGTCAATGACGAGCCGCACCTGGGACACGCTTACAGCAGTATAATAGCTGATATCCTGGCACGTTTTCACCGGCTTTTTGGCCATGAAGTTTTCTTTCTGACGGGAACAGATGAACACGGACAAAAGGTAGCCGAAGCGGCAGCAGAGGCGGGCAGAACGCCGCAAGAACACTGCGATCTGATGGTGAAACGCTTCCAGACAGTGTGGGATAAGATGAATCTCAGCAATGACGACTTCATCCGAACAACTGAAGTGCGGCACAAGAGCAAGGTACAGGAAATTCTTCAGCAACTTTGGGATGCTGGAGAGATATACGAGGATGAATACAAAGGGTGGTACTGCGTGCCAGAGGAAAGATTCTGGACGGAAAAAGATTTAGTTGACGGAAATTGCCCAGTCTGCGGAAGGGAAGTGCAACAATTGACGGAGAAAAACTACTTCTTCCGCATGAGCAAATACCAGGATTGGTT
>CBDUWK010000347.1:0-3408 GCA_965370905.1 uncultured bacterium
AAGAAATAAAATATTTCGTAAATTTTAAATTATTTTACTTGCATCTGATTTTCACGCACGCTATATTACCGGTCAATATAGAATAAATCAGAAATTATCTTTATATTAGAGAGAATAGATCTATACCAAAACCCTTAAAGGAGGTTTATGATGGCCGAAACAACTGGTTATTGCGTTAAATGTAAATCCAAAGTCACTTTACAAGACGCGAAGGAAATTACCTTGAAAAATGGGCGTCCTGCTGTAAAGGGTAAATGCGGCACTTGCGGAACATCCGTATTCCGTATTCTTCCCAGTAAGAAGTAGCAGGGATATTGCACTGAGTTTGCGTTATTATTTCTTGCATAGGGTGTCTGGAGCAGTTAAATTCTGTTTCAAGGCACCCTTTGCTTTTATTGATATGCAAATGAAGGTGGTATAAGAGGAATTATATTTGCACTAAGGTAAGTTCGAGATGTCCAATACCGATTAATTTTAGTTCCAAATAATTAGTCTATGTCCAATTTATCCTGGAAAATACTATCTCTCTTCTTGGCGTCGGCGGCCTTCGCGATCAGCAGCCTGGCCATCGTGGATGGGCTGACGCCTAAGACTACCGACGGTTTACTCTGGCGGCTCGGGCAAGAAAAAGTGATTGTGGAAGGTGTACTTGCTAGGGGCCCGGGTGAAAGAGCGGGTATAAGAGAGGCTGACATTATCCTGGGGATAGATCATAATCTGGTTAAGAGCCCCACAGAAGCCGCCTCAATACTTATACAACTTGAGCCCGGTCTGCGCGTTCCCTATTTAATCCAGCGCGGTGATGCCATCCTAACGCTCTATCTCACTCCCAGCTTGTATCGCACCGGTGATAATCGTCTCCTCTACAGAGCATTAGTTGGATTTGTATTCCTCTTCGTGGGATTATATACTGTACTCAACCGCACCAATTTACCATCTGCCCGATTGTTTTTCCTTATGAGTTCCTGCTTTTTACTGGTACTCACCTGCAGTTTTCGCGGGAGTCCCTATTACTGGATAGACCTGATCGTCCAGAATGTAGCCAGTTGGGGATTAACGATCTTAGGTCCCTTATTCTTACACTTCTTCCTGATATTCCCCTCACGGAAGCGATTTATTGAGTCTTATTCTTCGCTGCTACCAGTACTCTACCTGATTCCTTTTATTCAGCATTTTTTCTTCACCCTATCGCAATATTTTGTGATTACTCCGTATGCCTTTTCTCATGGAGGATCATCGCAATTACTGATATTTGGGGTTCACATTGAATTATGGGCGCTTCTGGGAATTTACTTAATTGCCGGGGTTTCAGCCCTGGTGCATTCTTATCTTCGCTCACCGGATCCGCTCCGTAGACGACAGATTAAGTTGTTAGTATGGGGGACTTTCATCGGCTTAGCGCCCTTCATGACGTTCTCGGTTATAGGGGCGGGAATTTTCGGGGAAGCTGAGTTATTCTCTGTAGGTGTGCTGCCACTGATTGCGATTCCCCTCTCTTTTGCTTATTCCATAATCAGGTACAGGCTATTAGAAATTCAAGTCATCGTCAAGCGCAGTCTTTTGTATTCGATTATGACAGGCTTGTTCATCGGCGTATACATGGTGATAGTAAACGTGCTGGGAGGCTGGGTAGAGCGTGTATCACCATTCGGAGGGAGCATTTTTGGTATTCTTTTTGTGTTACTAATCGCCATCAGCTTTGAGCCTACGAGATTCAGGCTACAGAATTTTATTAATCGGCTGTTCTATAAGTCCGATTACGAGCGGCAGACTACTCTGTTAAAGTTGACTGAATCGCTTAAATCGTTTTCTGAAATTGAGAGTTTAGCAAGAGCTACCCTAAAATCTATAGACGACCTCTTTCAACCGAGGGAATTAAGTTTATCGGTTATTTCAGATAAGCAATCGGCTATTGAAGTGGCTGAATTCACGTTTAAAAACGGTATCATAGAAAAACAAAATCACTACTTGCACGAAGGAGACTCAAAAGATAAGTTCGCTGTGTCTGCAACAGCTCACCCAGAGCGAGCACCAAAGGGGAAGAACCTCTATGTAGGTGGTGTTAACAGAGACATTGAAGCGAGGCCGGCGGAAAAACTTGAACTCCCAATATTCAGCCACCAGAGAATTGTTGGGCTGCTCTCCATCGATGCGAAGAAAAATGGAGATCCATACACGTTAACCGAATTGGAGGCATTGGAGAAATTCGCCAGCCAGGCAGGTCTCGCCATCGAAAACCTGCAACTCATTAGATCAATTTTTGATGCCAACCAGAGGTTATTCGACACGGAAAAGTTAGCGAGTCTGGGACAATTGGCGTCGGGCGTTGCCCATGAAATACGCAATCCCCTCTCTTCAATTAAAATGAACATTCAAGGAATGGCGAGGAGTTTGCAGCCTGACAAGACAAACTACAGGCGTCTGGAGATCATCCAGAAAGAGATCGATCATTTAGATCATATCGTTCATGACGTGCTGATTTACGCGCGGCCCTCCAGGCTGCAGATTGAACCGCTAAAAATAGATGAGGTGCTTTTAAAGGCTTTAGAACTGATGTCCCCCCAACTGAAGGAGAGTAAACACAAAGTGGCATTAAATTTGTCGGAAAATCTTCTGTTGGTCTCCGCAGATAAAGATAAAATTCATCAGATAGTAAAAAACATCATAGGCAACTCCGCTGATGCGATGGTTGAAGATGGGGTAATGACAATTTCAAGCGAAATAACGTCAACACATTTAGAATTGCACTTTCAAGATAACGGACCCGGTGTTCCAGAAAATCAATTAAGCTCGATCTTCAACCCGTTTTTCACTACTAAAGCCGATGGCACCGGATTGGGCCTGGCCAACGCACGCAAGTTCATTCAGGAGATGGGGGGCGAATTAACGGTTGAATCCAGCCCGGGAAGCGGTGCGCTATTTATCCTGAGCATACCGCTTTACAGGGATGACAATAACGGAGCAAATAATGAAACAGATATTAGTAGTCGATGACGATAGCTCCAGTAGAGAGTCTATCATTTTAAATTTAGCAAAAGACAACTGGCAATTCCATGAGGCTTCAAACGGGGAAGAAGCGCTCGAAATCGTTTCCAAGGAAAAGCCCGATCTGGTGGTGTGCGACATCAGAATGCCCCGCATGAATGGCCTCGAATTCCTGGAGAGAGCGAAGCGCATTCACAGTGACCTGCAAGTAATTATGATCACAGCGTACGATGACATGCAAACTACGGTGAAAGCTATTCAGGAGGGTGCCTACGAATATGTACGTAAACCTATAGACTTGGACGACCTTGAGATAACGATGCGACGCGCTCTCGAAAATCAGGACCTCAGCCGCCGTTTAGAAGGACTACTCGACACTATCGGGAAAGAGTACCAGATGAACAACATCATCGGGAAATCTCC
>CBDUWK010000348.1:0-3404 GCA_965370905.1 uncultured bacterium
GCGGACATTTCCCGAATTGCTCCCAATTCCGATACCCACATCACTCGCCCACTGTCCGGTTTTCAACTCACGCAAAGGTGTATCTGTCGCCATACCGATGTCAGCGAAGAAGATCAGGCTCAGTTCATCGAAAATCCAAAGGCCAGTCCAATCGTCGTCGTGAAGTCTGATCTCACTGTTAAAAAGCGCAAATTCCCTGCCGGAAAATGTCTTCAGACCGAAACCGGGGAGAGTCGATGGGCCGCCTAAATAAAATCTTTTCTGAACCGGCAGAATCCCTCCCGAAGTCCCCAGCCGAATCCTGGTATCGAAATTAACATTGTAGGTAAGCGGTTGGTATCTTCTAAGGTCTACAATTGCTCGCCTGTAATCGAAATCGCTGGCAAGATTCGGATTGGTCAACTCGACCGTGCTCTGCAGCCACCAACCTTCAGAAGGACTTTCGTTATCATCTCTCGTGTCCAACTCTGCCGAAATGACGAATTCTCGTAACATCCCCTCTTCAATGGGTAAATTAGGAAGGAATTCCTTCTCACCTCCAAAGAGTGCCCACGAGGCGTCGTTTTCTAAACTCTGATGCTGCTCAGTCTGATAGCGGCCGCTGATTGACAAAACGTCCACAGGAAAAAGTGAAAGCGTTATACCGAAGCCTTCCTTTAAATAGTAATCTCTGAAATCTTCATGCAGGAAGAATGCCACCAGGCTGTTCTCCATATCAGACATGTACCATGCGTCCTCGGTGTGAGAAAGACTGAAGGCATCTATAGAAAGCTCCAGTTCTCGATGAATACCGGCACCAACTCCAAACCCAATCTGACCCTGCCACCTCTGAGAAGCAAAGGCATAACCTCCGGATCCGAAACTCCTGAAATGCACACCATAATCGCTGAACGGCATGCGGTCGAATGCCATTCCGAGATATAGACCGTCAACCTTCGTATAATCTACCTCAATGTCCGATTCATCGCCGAAGGTCCAACCGTAGATCTCGTCGGCATCATAATCTTTTGCTAACTTTCTATGAGCAGTCCCCAACACCGGATCGTCGCGCCCGATACTAACATCAGGCAAGTTCTTCTCTATGATATTGCCTGCTATCTGGGCGCCCGCAAAGCGGTATACTTTGCCTCTTTTTGCGATCACATCGCCTATAACCTGTGCAGATGGTCTAAGCGTTATGTCTCCGAGATATGCGATCACTGATCCGGTTACCTGTCCCTTCACTACCAGGTTACCTGTGATAGCGATGACATCACCATTTATCACTTCGTCTTCTTGGATCACCCTATCTCCGAAGACTCGCAGGTTCTTGGCATTTACTGGCGCGATGACCATCATCATTACCAGAGTTGCCATAAACAGGAGTAATGTAATTCTCATAATTTAGACCTCACAAAAAAGATGGTTCTGCCCGGATTCGCCCAGTCACCTTGATGCTATCTTTTTTCTATGCTTATATTCCCTTCGGATGTGGTGAGTTCGATCAGCGGTCCTCCACCATTAATGTCTCCCGTACCGGTAATCACGCGATGGTAGGATTCAACTTCATCATCAATTTTCAGTTTGAAATCACTGCGGATGGTATAGTTCTCAAAGCGATCCTGCGTACGGATTTCTGCATCGACTGTGGCTTTAACGTCCCGGGGCAATTTTATGGTAATATCGCCTCCGGAACTGGAAAGTCTGATTGATTCCTTCAGCATGCCATTGCCAATAACAAGCGCTTCGATATCACCCCCCGAAGTTTTCCCGGACAATCTGCCCATCACTCGGGCAATCTCCAGGTTTCCACCCGAGGTCGAAATATCGGCATCACCGCTCACGTCGTCGATCTCAATATCACCGCCGGAGGTTCTGCCGTAGAGATCACCAGCAATCAGAGTGGCGGTGACTTCACCGCCGGACGTCTTAAGCTCCAGATCGCCCATTACGTTCTGTGCTTCCACGTCGCCGCCGGAGGTACTCGCTGAGTGAGACTTCCCCTCTATCTTTTCAAGGATAATATCGCCGCCCGAAGTGGATAGATCCACATCGCCGGTTATTTGCCTGGCTTTTACGTCTCCGCCAGAGGTGGCAGCATCTACATCACCTTCAACTGAGCGCACTATTATATCTCCACCTGCGGTCTTGAGCTTAAAGGGACCGTTGCGCGCACCCCGCAACTCAACGTCTCCACCGGCGGTCTTCAAGCTGGCTTCTCCGGCAATTTCTTTTACGGTTACATCACCGCCTGCGGTCTCTACTCTCAGATCACCAACCATATCAGAGACGTCAACGTCTCCCCCGAGAGTCTCCAGGTCCGTGCGTCCTTCCAGAACATCAAGCTTAATATTGCCACCCATGGTCTCCACATTGACGTTGAACCTGTTTGGTACAGTTGCCTGGTAAGATGTTTCCACGTATCGGCGTCTGTTTCTATCCTGACCAATAACTTCTACTCGATTCCCGCTGAATGATACCCTCGCCCGGTAGCGTTTAAAGGCAGCTTCAGCCTCTTTTTCAGTGTCGACATCGAAGAAGAACTCCTGAGTGACGATAACCTTTTTACCGCTGCCACCCCTTATGGTCACGTCACCGACTAAGTCTTCCATGTCCAGATCACCGCCGGGTATGACGTTGAACTCATCGCTGATAGTGATGGTATATCCGCCGTGTGCTTCATCCAATTTATAGGTTGAATTTAATTCGTTAGCGTCTCCTGCGATAGATAACATAGGTGTTGATGCAACAGACCACACCATCGTCATCATTAAACATAGAAATGACAACCTGATTATTTTCAGTGCTCTCATCTTGTTATTACTCCTTTCGCACATGTCAGGAAAAAGATTCCTGTCAATTTATGGTTGAAAATCTACTAATTCCAAATCGTGATCGGATTGTCGGATGGCTTGCCGAGCCCGCATACGGACGTAATCATTTGAATCAGCCTCAGCAAGGGTCAGCAGTAACGATTCCGATTTATCTATGCCGTCGTTAGCCAGCAGCAGATCGATGGCGCTGATGCGCACTGCCGGGTTGGGATCTTTTAACAATGCACCCAGGATCACCTGTTCGGTGAGCTTATCCTGCGGTGCGCTACCCATCGCTTTCAAAGCCCGCAAACGTACCCCGTCGTTCTCATCGTTGATTGCCGCATAAGCCAGCGCTTCGCGTGTCCTGGCGCTCATTTGCGGCGCTTTGGAGAGCTCCTTAACGGAATAAAGCCGCGTGCCGGAATTTTCTTCATTCTTGATAGCCCAGGCTAATAGTTCACGGATTAATTCATCCTCCGGATTCCCTTCAACCAGATAATCACGCGCTCCCTTGAAACTCACCTGCACCAGTCCGGATTCAGTTGGACGCACCCTCAGATCGGATATCCAGGAATCTTCCTGCAGCATCCGCTCAGCAATGTAGCGCTG
>CBDUWK010000349.1:0-3401 GCA_965370905.1 uncultured bacterium
GTGGAAGTTGCTCCTGGTTGCACTATAATAAGGTTACCAAATCTGTCATTGTCCTCGTGGTGATCTATGTTTACCACTGTAGCGTCGGAGGAAATGATTTTGGCTGCGGTTCCAATCCGCTCTATATTAGCCGAGTCCACTACCATGACGCAATCACACTTTGGTATGTCTGAATTACCGGTATCCAGTACTATCTCAGCGCCCGGCAGAAAATCAAACCGTGGTGGCACGCCCCCTTCCAAAGCGCAGGTGGGATCATTTCCCAGGGTCATTAACATCTCGGCAGCACTTAGCAAAGAAGCGATGGCATCACCATCCGGGGCGGCATGTGTGGTAATTAGAACTGGGCCTTTGTTTCTTAGAAGAGAAGCGAATTCAACGGCGAGGATTTCCAGATTCTCAGTCGCCTTGTTCACTACCCCTGCTCTTCTCTAATAATTCTTGGATGCGTTGAGCTCTCTCTGCTGAATCATCTATACAGAACTGCAAGGAGGGTACGTATTTTAATTCTATTCGTCCCGCCAGTAATTTACGTAGTTCCTGGCGGGCATTTTGAAGACTTCTGAGAGCTGTGTGTTGTCTTTCGCCGTCTGCCAGTACAGTTACGAAAATCCTGGCCTGCCGCAAATCTCCGCTAACACGAACTTCCGTAACCGTTATGAGCGGTTGTGCGCTGTCCGCGTACTTCCTTTGAACCAGTTCACCAATTTCGCGGCGCAGCAAGTCGCTTACTCTGGCCTGTCTCCGGCCCGGATTTTTTGCTAAGGGATCACCCCACCGTCTGCGACTCATGCCAGCGTTCTCTTGGTTTCTACGAGCTCATATACTTCGATGACGTCCCCTTCCTTAAGATCGTTGAAATTGGTGATACCGACCCCGCATTCATATCCTTCGGACACTTCCTTCACGTCATCTTTAAACCGTCTAAGTGAACTTATGTCCCCTTCATATATTTCTTGACCATCCCTGACCAGACGCAGGTGGTTGGAACGCTCGATTTTTCCGGATTGTACGTAGCATCCAGCGATCATACCTGCTTTTGGAACCTTGAATGTCTGACGCACTTCCAATGTGCCTATGTTGTTTTCGCTAACGTCGGGGGTTAACATACCCTCCAAAGCTGCCTTCACGTCATTTATGACGTCGTAGATTATCCGGTATAGCCGAATTTCAACGTTCTCAAAGGCAGCCAACTCCTTTGCCTTCAGATTAGGGTGGACCATAAACCCGATAGTCAGTGCTGAGGACGCGGCAGCGAGATTAATGTCAGTCTCCGTAATGGCGCCCACACCCCGGTGAATAATATTCACTCCCACTTCTTCAGAATTAAGCTTCATCAATGAGTCACTTATTGCTTCCACGGAGCCGTTTACATCGCCCTTGATGATTAGAGGAAGCTCCTTCATCTCACCCATTTTTATCCGTTCGGAAAGACCTTCCAGGCTCAGAGTACGTATCTGTCTGAAGGTCTGTTCACGTTGCAGCGCTTGTCGCCTTTGGGAAATCGACTTGACCTCTTTTTCGGATTTCATGCCGATTACACTTTCGCCAGCCTGCGGGGTACCCTCGAATCCTAATAACTGGACGGGATAACCTGGTTCCACTTTCTTAAGTTTTTCCCCTTTTTCGTCGAACATTGCTTTTACGCGGCCAGCGTATGCACCCCCTACAAAGTTATCACCTATTTTAAGCGTGCCTGTATGTATTAGTACTGTTGCAATTGGGCCGCGACCCCGGTCGAGACGTGATTCGATGATTGTGCCGCGCGCATTTTTATTGGGATTGGCTTTAAGATCCAAAACTTCTGCCGCTAATAGAATCTCTTCAATGAGATTATCTACTCCATCTCCGGTTTTTGCTGAAATTAATGCACATTGGTACTTTCCGCCCCATTCTTCAACCAGCATGTCTTGTTCTGATAGTTCACGCCTGATAGTATCTGGATCGGCATTGGGTTTGTCAATTTTGTTGATGGCTATGATAATCGGCACACTCGCCGCTTTGGCGTGGTTTATCGCTTCTAATGTCTGTGGCATCACATGATCATCAGCGGCTACTATCAAGACGACTAAGTCGGTGATTTGAGCGCCCCTGGCGCGCATAGCAGTGAACGCCTCGTGTCCGGGTGTATCAAGAAACGTAATCGGTTTTCCATCATTTTTAACCGAATATGCCCCGATATGTTGGGTAATACCGCCCGATTCACCGGCAATAATGTTCGATTCCCGAATATAATCCAACAGTGAGGTTTTTCCATGATCGACATGCCCCATCACCGTTACCACAGGTGGCCTGGGTTGCAGATCTTCTGGTTCATCGACTTCTTCTTTCTCTTCCTCTGCAACCTCCTCAATTCCTTCGAATTCACTCTGGAATTCAACTTCATACTCGTAATCACCCGCCAACAATTCGATTATATCCCTGTCTAATCTCTGATTAATGGTAACAATTAGTCCCATGTCGAGACACTTTCTGATGAGATCTGAAACCGGAACTTCCAAAAGCGCTGCCAGTTCGTTGGTGGCAATAAATTCCATTACTTTGAGTATGTTCTCATCAGGAAGCGCCTCTCCAGCATCTTGAACCTTGTGGCGGCGTTTGCGAGGTTTCTTCTCTTCCATCGAAGCTAAGGTCTGTTTCAAAGAAGCTTCTACCTGTTTCTGATCAACCTTATGCTTCTTCCCGCGGCGCCGTTTTTTCTTTTTCCCAGGTTCTACAGGTGCTGCTTTCTCTTCGACGCCTTTTCTTTTTTGTTTTTTGCCTTTTACCGCTTCTCCTGGCGCAGCCACTGAGATAGCTTTCTTCCCACGTTTACGACCCACGGCAGCTTGTTGTGCGCGCTCAACCGCTCTCTTTACTGCCTTTTCTTCGTCGGTTTCCTCTTTCTTTCGTTTCAGGCGTCTTTTCTTTGGTGCCGCGGAGAGTACCTCTTCCGGCGAGATGCCTTTTTCCTCGGCCTCGCGCGCTCGTGCAAGTTCGCGGGCTCTGGCAACGGTAGCCTCCTTCTTTGCTGCGGTCAGCATGGCTCCGAAGGTGCCTTTTATGGTTGTATCCTGTTTCGCTTCCGGTTCAGCCTCCGTCTTCTTCTTTGGTTTTTTAGCTTCCTCAGGTTCAATTGCTCTGGCTTCTACCTCTGCAGAAGCTTCTTCATCCTCATCTGCTAACTCTGTGGTTATCTCTTCTGCCGGAGGTTCCGTTTCTTGAAGCTCCTCTTCTACCGGCTTCTCCTTCTCTTCCTTTGCAGCCGTTTTAAGCTCTATTTTATCATCCTCAGGAATATCGGATTTCTCAGGTAATTCCTCCGCCTCTTGTTCGGCTTCGAGAGTCTCCGCACCAATTTCGATTTCGGAAGTATCACTGAGGATCTTTTCGAGTTCCTCTTCGCGAGCTTTATCAGATTC
>CBDUWK010000350.1:0-3394 GCA_965370905.1 uncultured bacterium
GACAGTCCCCCACCGAAACCGCCGAACCCTCCCCCGAAGCCGCCTCCGAAACCTCCACCACCAAAACCACGGCCTCCACCGCCCAGTAACATCATGGGGAGAATCCACCACATACCACCACGCCTTCTGCCCATCGCCATCATCAGGAAAAAGAAGAAGAGCAGCGGGATGATTCCACCTATTCCGCGAACTGACCGTCTCGTTGCAGGTTGTTGATTGCCAACCTGCATGGGAACACCTGTGATAGTTACTCCTGCATCGGCAGCAATTACAGAGGCGAGCGCAGTCATACCGCCCAGGTATCCGGATGCTCGATCATTTTTTTCCAGAAAGGGAATGATGAATTGATCCCGGATCGCTCCAACCTTTCCATCAGGCAGAATGCCTTCCAAACCATAGCCGACCTCTATCCACATCCGGCGCTCTTCTATAGCATCCAGGAGAAGAACGCCATTGTCTTTGCCTTTCTCCCCTATCCCCCACGTTTCGAAGAGCTGGTTGGCGTATTCATTGATGTCATTATCTTGCAGTGATTTGATCGTAACCAGCACGATCTCCGAACCGGTTTTTTGCTGCAATTCGCGGGCTATGCCCTCGATGCGTTGAACGGTCAAATGGTCCACCACACCAGCAAAATCGTTGACAAATCCGGTGGGTTGAGGAAAATTCTGTTGAGCTGCGAGAGGAGATGCCAACAGAAAAAATAATACTGTGATATTTGTTATGATTCTCATGTTCCAGATACAGTAATGTTATCTATTTTTAAAGTGGGTGCAGCATTTGAACTACGGAATTCAAGGTCATCGCCAACCATGGATACGTTCTGAAGCATTTCGAGCAGATTTCCTGCAATGGTAGCTTCTTCAACCGGGTGAGCCAGTTCACCGTTTTCTATCCACAGTCCGGCAGCCCCACGCGAGATATCTCCAGTGACCATGTTTACGCCCCATCCCATAGTGCTGGTAAGATAGAGGCCGTTCTCTACGGAAGTAATGATCTCAGCAGGTTTCGAATTACCTCTCTTCAGATATAAGTTCCAGGAACCAACCGAGGGGGTGGAGCTGTACCCTCGACGCGCATTTCCGGTGGGTTTTGTATCAGCTTTGTGGGCTGAATATGCATCGTAGAAGTACATATTCAGTACGCCCTTATCTATCACTGTTTTAGTATTGGTAGGAACTCCCTCATCGTCAACAGGTTGAGAGCCGAGACCGCGCTTCATGTGGGCATCATCCACCATCGTGAATAGATCTGAGGCAACCTTCTCATTCAGTTTGTCGACCATAAAACTGGATCGTTTGAGGATATTATCACCGTTTAACGCATAGAAAATTATCCTCATGAAGGAGGCAGCCATCTGCGGATCGAAAACAACAGGCACTATCTGAGTTTTGGGTTTAGTCGCACCCAACATACGCACAGCTCTTTCAGCAGCCTTCAGCGCGATTTTATCGGGATCGTCCAAGTCCTTGAAAAAGCGTTTGCTGGCGTACCAGTAATTGGATTGCTTTTTATCATCCTGTTCAGCAATGGGTTGACAGACCAGGGTGATACTGCCGCTGCGATACGAATGGAATACACCGTCGGAATTGGCAATAACCGCTTCCAGTTCACCGTCATAGACACTGGCGCCACTGGAGTTTTTAATGCGCTTGTCGAAGCTAAAGGCGGTATCTTCCATCTTCTTTGCGGTGGCTACTTTCCAGTCGATGGGAATATCGGTTATTTCCGGATCGTAGAGATCAAGATCCGGATAAGCGGCACCCTTCGGGGTGGTGGGTAGCACGTTATGGGGGTCTGAGGAGATTTCTTCTGCAATCTCAACGGTTCGTCTGGCGAAAGCTTTCAGACTTTTTTTACTGAAATCTGAGGTGTAGGCAAATCCGAGTCGATTCCCCGTGAACACCCGCAGTCCAAGCCCTTTTGAGGTCGCTTGTTTAAGCGTTTCCAATTCACCCATACGGACAGTGACCGTTGATTCTCTCCCTTTCTCCAGATACACGTCAGCCTGATCAGCGCCTTCTTTTAAGGCTCGTTCAACAGTATATTCTGCAACTTCCTGTATATTCATGATTTATTTCCGTTCTACTTAGTTTTTCTGCCCAGATACTCAGCTTTTTAAAATGGATAATCAACCCGTCATTGAGGCGCCTGCAACAGCAGTTCCACCTACGGTAATCTCGGTTATCTTGACATGGGGTTGACCGACACCCACAGGAACACCCTGACCGTTTTTGCCGCAGGTGCCGATGCCGTCATCCAGGGAGAAATCGTTACCGAGCATCTCCACCTTGGTGAGGACCTCAGGTCCGATACCAATTAGAGTCGCGCCCTTTACCGGCGCGGTTATCTTGCCACCCTCTATCAAGTACCCTTCCGTCACATTGAAGACGAAATTACCGTTAGAGATATCGACCTGTCCTCCACCGAAGGACCTGGCATAGAAACCGTTAGGAACAGAAGCGATAATTTCTTCGGGGGTGTGTTCACCACCCAGCATGTAGGTATTGGTCATGCGGGGCATGGGATAATGCTTGAAAGATTGTCGACGCCCACTCCCGGTCAGCTCCATATTCATGAGCTTCCCATTTAACCGGTCAACCAGATAGCCTCTGAGGATACCCTTCTCGATAAGCACATTCTTGCGCGTCGGTGTACCTTCGTCATCGACGGTTAGAGACCCACGTCGGTTGGGGATATTCCCTTCATCTATAACCGTACAGAGGTCTGATGCTACCTTTTCACCGATCCGACCAGTGTACAAGGAAGTTTTTTTACGGTTGAAATCAGATTCGAGGCCATGTCCGATGGCTTCGTGGAGCAGAATTCCAGCCCAGCCATTGCCCAGAACCACTACGTTCGGTCCGGCCGGCGCTGCCACTGCGTCCAGCATGGTTGCAGCCTGGCGGACGGCTTCATCAGCGATAATCTCTGGCGTGAACTTATGGAATTGATCGAACCCCAAACGCCCACCGCCGCCGTGATAGCCACTCTCGCGCTTATCGTTCTCTTCGGCGATGACATTGACGTTCATACGGTAGAGAATTCTTTCATCGGTGGTGTACAGACCTTCGGAATTGGCTATGGTAATCAGAGTGGCTGAATCGTAGAAGGTGGCATCCCCCTGGACGATGCGCTTGTCTTTATTTCGCGCGGCTTCGTTGGCCCGATAGAGCAGATCGGTTTTCTGTTTGATGGCCACCTGATCCGGATAGATACTGATGGGATTAACGTTGGGATAGTGGCGCGGCACGATCTCGGCTGGCTGTCCCGGAGCAGATGGTCGATCGGCGATGAAGGCGGCTACTTCGGCAGCGCCTTTCAGGCTTTCAAAGCTGAAATCGTCCGAATAACCGTAGCCGGTTTGGGCGCCGTTCAGCACCCGGATACCGAC